>JALUUX010000106.1 GCA_027021145.1 Candidatus Shapirobacteria bacterium | reverse complement strand
TGGCTGGCTTTAGCTCAAGTGACGCCCGGACTAAGAGGTTATTATTTTGATGGTCAGCGTCTTTTGCTGGCGGCGCGGTCGGGTTTGGACTTGGGGCGGATCGCCGTTGAGGCGGTGGCTCCTTATCAGGACTTCCTTGGTTTCAAGGGGGCCTCAGAGAGTGCTCAGTTAACTGGGGGAGAGAAAACTACTGAGGAAAGAATTGCCTTTTTGGTGGAAAGCATTGAGGGTTTGAAGCCGCGGTTGGATGAAATTGAGGCGCAGCTGGCGACGATTGATGAGAGTTTGAGCCAGATTAGGCCGGAGCGTTATCCGCGACAATGGAGGGGTTATCCAATTCGGAATTATTTGACTCAAGTTCAGGCGGGAGTAAAAGAACTGAATCAACTAATCCAGGAAGGGCGACCATTGATTGAGAAGGCCGATTGGCTTTTGGGTAAGGAAGAGCCTCGGTATTATCTCTTTCTTTTTCAGAACGACGGAGAATTGCGCCCCACCGGAGGTTTTTGGACTGCCTATGGTATTCTCAAGGTAGAAAAAGGTAAAGTTTCTCCGGTTATTTCTGAAGATATTTATGCCCTGGATGCACGTTTCAAGAGTGTAATTCCGGCGCCACGACCGATTAAAAATTATCACAAAAATGTTTACTATTGGTATTTACGGGATATGAACCTTTCCCCCGATTTTGAAGAATCAGTCAAAACTTTTATTAAATATTATCGGAATATTAAGGGGGTTCATCAATTTGATGGAGTGATTGCTGTTGATACTCAAGTCTTGGTTGATTTGTTAAAAGTTTTGGGTCGAATCGGGGTTCCTGGTTGGGGTAATTTTGGACCGGAGCCAGATAAGCGCTGTTGGGGTTGTCCTCAGGTGGTTTATCAATTAGAGTTGCTAGCTGATAAGCCCTTGGCTACTTTTCGAGCCAATCGAAAAGGATTTTTGGGACCTTTAATGCACTCTATTATTGCCAACGCTTTAGGTTCGCCCAAGGATCAAGTGAGTCGCTTAGTGGGAGTAGGTTTAAATAATCTAAAAAGCAAACACATCTTGGTTTACTTTGAAGATCCCAAATTACAGCAGGCAGTCCGGAGTCTTAAAATTGGTGGTAAGATCGAAGCTTTTGAGGGAGATTATTTCCATCTCAATGATGCTAATTTTGCTGGCGCCAAGTCAAATTTATTTATTAAGCAGAGTGTTAAGCAGGAATATCGATTCACCCCCGAGGGTAAGATTGTCAAAAAGGTAACGGTGGTTTACCAAAATACCGCTCCTGCTTCTGATTGCAATCTTGAGCGAGGAGGACTTTGTCTAAATGGTCTTTATCGGAATTGGTTCCGGTTTTATGTTCCCAGGGGAAGTCGCCTAATTAAGATGACGGGCTCAGAGGTTAAACCCCAGGCTTATGAGGAATTGGGAAAAACAGTTTTTGAAGGATTCTATGGCGATAAATATCCTCTTTACCCTCAAGGGAGTACTCGAGTAACGGTCGAATACGAACTTCCTTTTAAGATAGATAAAAAGTTGAAGCTTTTAATTCAAAAGCAGCCAGGAACCAGAGAGCCCGAATATCAAATTTGGGTCAATGGTGAAAAACGGGAAAACTTTAAACTTACGAGCGATAAAGTGGTGAGGGTTAGTGATTAAGGATTGAGTTCAGTGAAAAAGAGGCGAATTGAGGGGGTAGTGATTGGTAGAAAAGATTTTGGCGAGGCGGATAAGATTATTGTCTTTTTAACTGAGAGAGAAGGAAAATTAAAAGCCCTGGCTAAAGGGGTAAGGAAAATTAATAGTCGGCGCTTGAGTAGTTTAGAGTTGGGCAATCAAGTAAAATTGCTGGTTTATAAGGGAAAAGCTTTTGATATAATCACTGAAGTAGCCGTTATTGATTATTTTGGTTTAAAGACAAGTTCAACTCAGTTAGGGGGGATTTTTTTTCTTTGTGAGCTAGTAAATCGCCTATTGCCTGAGGGAGAGTCAAATCGACAGATTTATCAGCAATTTCTGGAGGTGAGAAAAGCGATTAAAAGTGGTAAAATCGAGAAGATAGTCTTTTTTGAAGCGGAATTGCTGAAACTGTTAGGTTACGGTTTGGAGCCGAGAATAAAAGAGTGGCTAGAAAAGAGAAAACTAAGGGAGGCTCATCAGGCTTTAAAAACTAGGATTGAAACCATCATCGAGCGTCCAATTAAAAGTTTGGCCATTTTTTACTAATTTACTAAAATGACAAATAAGAATCAGTCAAAATTGGCTAAAATTGCCTCTCTTTGCAAAAGGCGTGGTTTTGTTTTTCCTGGATCGGAAATTTATGGTGGATTAGCTAACACTTTCGATTACGGCCCCCTAGGAGTAGAGCTGTTGCGCAATATTAAGGCGCATTGGTGGCAGACATTTGTGCGCCGTCGAGCAGATATATTTGGTCTTGACGGAGGGATTATTTTAAATGCTAGGGTTTGGGAGGCTTCGGGGCATACTACAGGGTTTATTGATGTTATTGTTGAATGCAAGAAGTGTCATAAGCGGTTTCGCGTTGACCATTTACCTCAAGGAGCAAAGGAATGCCCAGAATGCGGGGGAGAATTTACTCGACCGAGAAAATTTAACACCATGTTTAAAACTTTTATCGGTCCGGTTGAAAATGAGGCGTCAGTTGCCTATCTAAGGCCCGAGACGGCTCAGGCTATTTTTATTAATTTTCAGAATGTGGTTAATGTTTTCCGGCCCAGATTGCCTTTTGGTATTGCTCAAATTGGTAAGGCTTTTCGAAATGAGATTACTTTAGGAAAATTCATCTTTCGCACCCTGGAGTTTGAGCAAATGGAGATAGAGTATTTTATTCGACAGGAGGAGTGGAAAGAACATTTTGAAGAATGGAAGCGATTGATGGAGGGGTGGATTGTTGGTTTAGGGGCAAAGCAAGATCTGCTTCGTTGGCGAGCCCACACCAAAGAGGAACTTTCTCACTATTCTAAACGCACAGAGGATTTGGAGTTTAACTTTGATGGCGAATTTAAAGAGCTTTATGGTTTAGCCTATCGGACTGATTTTGATTTAAGCAATCACAGTCGGTATTCGGGCAAAGATTTGCGCTATCAAGATCCAGTTACTGGAGAGAAGTTTTTCCCTCATGTGGTTGAACCCTCTTTTGGGGTTAATCGCACCCTGTTAGCAATCCTTTTTAGCGCTTATGAGGAGGAAGAAGAGCGAGTGGTTTTGCGATTGAAACCTCAAATTGCACCTTATAAAGTAGCCGTTTTTCCTTTGTTGGCCAATAAAGAGGAATTAGTTCAGAAGGCGCGAGCGCTATATGATCAACTAAAATTAAAATTCATGACCGCCTGGGATAGTATTGGCAATATTGGTAAACGTTATCGTCGGCAGGATGAGATTGGAACACCATGGTGTGTTACGGTAGATTTTCAGACTTTGGAAGACGATACCGTCACAGTTCGAGACCGAGATACGATGAAACAAGAAAGAATAGCAATTGAGGAGCTAGAGGCTTATTTCGGGGAGAAACTGGAATAAATTTCTAAATCCTAATATCTAATTTCTAAACAAATTCAAATGGCCAAATTAAAAGAACGAACTAGAAAAATTAAGAAAGCTCTGGTTCTTGGGGGAATTTTGCTAGTGGTGTTAGTAATATTTCTCTCTTGGCTTTTTGGTTGGGGGGTTAGAGAGAGTCAGGAAGAGGTGGTGGTAAAAGTGACGCCAACACCAACAACAAAGCCTGTAGTTTTGAGAGAAGAAGAACAGCCAGAGATTGAGTTGAAAATTAATGCTAATCGTAGTGGAGCGACTTTGGTGGTGAGCAATATCAGTCAAAAATTTTCTCAATTAGAGTATGAATTGATTTATTTAGCTGAGAGTGAGGGACAGGAGATAGAGCGAGGTTTGGCAGGGGGGCCTATTCCGGTTCCGGCTAGTCGAGAGATTACTGTTACTGATGAAGAAATTTTATTTGGCACCAGAAGTTGTACTACTGGAGTCTGTCGCTATCATATTGATAAAAATGTTAGCGGTGGCACGCTGATTATTCGCCTAATAACCCCGGAAAACCAAGTCTGGGCTTTAGAGAGAAATTTTATGATCGAGAAAGACAGTTCGGGTTATGAAACAGTTTGGGAGGATTAGGGCCAAACATTAATTTTGGGAGGCACTATTCCAATAATTGTCTTTTAATAATTTCTAAGTTTCGCTGATAATCAGCTCTATCTTGAAGAAACTTCTGATATTTTTTGACACTGGAAAAATGGCTGAGGATTAGGTTTTTCTGACAAATGCAATCCCTCTGCTTTAGGCCAAGGTATTCTCGAAGAGATGAATAGCGGTAGTCAAGCAACTCCTTAATGGTTTTAACCAGAAAGCCAGAGTAGGGATTTAAGTGAATATATCGTGATAAATGTAGGAATTGTGCTTCTGTTTCCACTCTGACAGCTCTGAACCGATTTTCAAAAACCGGGCCACTTCGTTGGTGTTTGATATTGAAATATTTTGAGTAACTGTTGGCAATTAGACGGACAAACTCTGATATTCCCCCTTCTTCCTCTTGCTTTAACAATAAATGAAAATGGTTGGGCATAATACAAAAGCAAATTATGGAAACGCGAAGTTTGCTTTTCTGCGAGAGTTGGTGCATGATTGCCTCTCTTTGTTCTTTTTTAATTCTAAGAAAGTGGGAAAGTGATCCGGGAATATCAGTGTATCGATAATATTTTAGACTCAGGAGGAAACGGGCATATTCTCGCTTTTTCTCAAAGATTGGTATGGAAGCAACGCTTCGATTGAGGACATGATAAATCTCACCAGTAATGAGAGGGGTAGTGCGACTAGGCATTTGATTAAATTCTATTCTACTTGGCTTCTGCCTTTAGGTCAATCCCCGGTGTTTGAATAGTAGTCAACACCCGGTGTTGGTTGAACAAGATCCTCTTGACAAAGGGGGTAGAAGTGTTGCAGAATGGTGATAGTTGGTGATTGGTGGTGAAAAGTGGTGAAAAATAAAAATATGCTCTTGGGCCAATATCAATCAAAAGTTAGTCCTAAGGGACGAGTGGCTTTTCC
>JALUUX010000105.1 GCA_027021145.1 Candidatus Shapirobacteria bacterium | reverse complement strand
GTTAATTTTGGAAGCTTAATTTTGTGGGTGGCTCGCCTTCTTCCTTGACGATGAGTTGATGGTTTTCTTTTTGGTACTGCCATTGCAGAACTATTTTAACATTTACCATTTTCAATTTTCAATTTGCAAAATGTAAAGTTCACCCTTTTGTATCAATTAGAAGAGGCCATATTCGTTTTTCACTTTAATATATTAATATATTAAATCATTAAAATCTGGGGTTGTTGGTTGGCTAAAATTGATTGAGGGTGGTTCTCTGATTTAGTTGGGAGATTTAGTTGGGAATGATAGGAGCATTTTGGAACCGGTCGGCGACAATTCTTTTTAATTGAGGATGGTTTTTTAAGTCAGAGTCAGAGGCAAGAAGTTGCTCGGCTGCTGATCGAGCTTGCTCAATTAGTCTAAAATCTGTTAACGAGGCTAGCTGGAACTCAGGAAAGCCATGTTGGCGAGTGCCGTAAACTTCGCCTGGGCCGCGGATTTGAAGATCGATTTCAGCCAATTTCATCCCGTCGTTGATTTTCTCCATGGCTCTTAGGCGGACTCTAGCTTTTTTGCCCAACTTGTCGGCAAAGAGAAAACAATAAGCTTGTCGATCGCTTCGACCGACGCGACCACGGAGCTGGTGGAGTTGGGCCAGACCAAAGCGATCAGCGGCCTCGATAATGATAATGCTGGCATTGGGAATATCAATGCCAACCTCCACCACCGGAGTGGCAACTAAAATATCAAGTTCTCCCCTACTCATTTTAAGGAGAATTTCTTCTTTTTCTTTGCTTTTCATTTTCCCGTGGAGCAAGCCAAGGCGAAGGTCGGGAAAGATTTCTTTTTGCAGCCGTTGATATTCAACTGTAGCGGCTTTAACTGATTCAAAAGTTTCTGAGGGCTCAACAAAGGGGCAGATAATGAAAGCTTGGATTTGGTGACTGATGATTTGGTTTTTAATCCATTGATAACAGGCATCGCGTTTGGTTGGCGGGACGAGATAGGTTTTAACCGGCTTGCGGCCAGGGGGGAGTTCGTCTAAGACGGAAATGTCTAGATCGCCGTAAATGGTCAGAGCAATTGTTCTTGGGATTGGTGTGGCAGTCATTGTCAAAATGTGGGGTGAGAGCCTGTCTTTGTCAGCTAGTTGAGCTCTTTGAACCAGTTTGGCCCGTTGAGAAACACCGAAGCGATGCTGTTCGTCGATAATGACTAGGCCCACTCGGTCAAATTGAGCGTATTTGTGAATCAGGGCGTGAGTACCAACAATTAATTTGGTCATTTGGTCATTTACCATTTGCAATTTATTGTTTCTAGTTAAAAGTGCAGCCTTGATTCCGAAGGGCTTGAGGAGTTGAGAAAGATTGTTATAGTGTTGTTGGGCGAGGATTTCAGTTGGCACCATTAAGGCTGATTGATAACCCGAATTGGCGGTCATTAGGATGGCGGCGGCAGCGACGATGGTCTTACCAGAACCAACATCGCCTTGAAGAAGGCGATTCATAGCTTGTGGTTTTTCTAGATCGGCTAGAATTTCTTTGATTGCTCGAGTTTGGGCCTGGGTTAAACTGAAAGGAAGTTGTTCGATAAATTGTTGGAGTCGTTTGGAATCAAGTTTGATAATTGGGGCCGGTTGCCGCTTTTGCCATCGCCTTTTAGTCATTAGGAGGTGCAATTGCAAAAGAAACATTTCATTAAAAGCAAGTCGTTTTTTGGCCTTCTCTAAGGCGGCGTCGTTTTCGGGAAAGTGAATTTTTGCTAAGGCTTCTTTTTGAGGAATTAATTTTTCCTGAATAAGAATCTTTTGAGGCAAAAACTCTTTAATTTGATCTTTGATTTGAGGTAAAACTCGGGCTATCAATCGTCGGAGGTACTTGTTGGTGATCCCGAAGACGGTAGAATATACCGGGGTCAATCGGCCGGTGTCTGTCGTTACTCTCTCCCCTATCTGGTACCGAGAAATAGTTTTGCCTTGATCAATGATTTCAAAATCGGGTGCTACCAATTGAAAGCGACGACCGCGGCGACGAATTTTTCCTGAAGCAGCAATAGTGGTTTTGATCGGCAGAGTTTTGGTGAGGTAAGGTTGATTGAACCAAATCAGCTCAATGATTCCAGTTTCATCCTCAAGAATGGCTCGCTGGATTGTTTTTCTAGTTGAGGAGCGAGTGTAATGATTACTAATCGCTTTAATTTGGCCAATTAATGTTACTGTTTCTCCTTCTTGGACTTGGTTAATGGGGCTGATAAGAGAGAAATCTTGATGGCGAAAAGGAAAATGACCAATAAGATCGGCTACAGTTTTAATGTTTAGTTTGGCCAATCTTTTAGCCATTTTCGGGCCAACGCCCTTAAGATATTGAATCGGAGTTTCCAGGCTTAATCTTGGCTCGGCCACTACAATTGAATTGTAGCATAGTGCCCTAGAAAGAAAGGAAAAAGGGAACTAAGCCGGTAAGGAGGAGAGCGATTGAGGCGATGACAACCATCGCCTTAACTAGTTGATCGCGCTTAATTTTGACTCCGAGAATTTTCATTTTTGCCTTTTACCCTTTTTATTATATACTCAAATAGCAATGGGAGGAAAGGACTGGATTAATTTGCTCTGGAGAAAAAAGCAGCGGCGGCGGAAGCGAGCTCGGTTGTCCTGGAGAAAGCGACTGGTGTATTACTTGCCTATAGCAGCTTTTTTTGGTCTGTTGGGCGTTATTTTTTTAGCTATTGCCGCTTTTGCTTGGGTAGCCAAAGATCTGCCTTCGCCTGATAGAGTGGTTCGGCGCGAAGGTTTTGCCAGTCGCATCTATGATCGCCATGGTGTTCTCCTTTATGATGTTTTCAGGGAGGCGAAAAGGACCCCAGTTAAATTCGAAGAGATTCCCAACTATCTCAAATGGGCTACCATTGCCATTGAGGATAAGGAGTTCTATTCTCATCCGGGTTTCAGTTTACGCGGAATTGCTCGGGCGCTATTTAACATTGTTTTTCGTCATCGGCTTCAAGGAGGCTCCACTTTGACGCAACAATTGGTTAAAAATGTCCTTCTCTCTCCCAAAAGAACCATTTCTCGTAAAATTAAAGAGTTTATTTTAGCGCTTCAGATCGAAAGAAAATACACCAAGGATGAAATTTTACTCATGTATCTTAATGAGGCCCCCTATGGAGGAACAGCTTGGGGGGTAGGTGCCGCTGCTGAGCAGTATTTTGGCAAACCAGTATCGCAGTTGACTCTGGTGGAATCGGCTATTCTGGCTGGTTTACCCCAAAGACCTTCAGCCTACTCTCCTTTTCGGGGTGATCTTTGGAAAGGGCGGACTAAGGCGGTTCTGCGCCGAATGCGTGAGGACGGCTACATCGATTTTGAGACCGAAAAGGAGGCTCTGGCTCAATTAGATCAAGTTCAGTTTAATCGCCAGCGAGGGGTAATCAAGGCGGCCCATTTTGTTATGTATGTAAAGAAGCTGTTGGCCGAGCGTTATGGTGAGGAAATTGTCGAACAAGGCGGCCTGCGGGTTAAGACCACCCTGGATTGGGAGTTGCAAAAAAAGGCTGAGGAAGTTGTTAGGGAAGAATTAGAGAAGGTGAAGTCGCTTAATATCACCAATGGAGCGGCGGTAGTCTTGGATCCTCAGACAGGAGAAATTTTAGCTTTGGTGGGCTCAAAGGATTATTTTGATCAAGAGATTGGCGGCAAGTTTGATGTTATTACTCAGGGATTGCGTCAGCCTGGTTCAGCCATTAAACCAGTGACTTATGTCACTGGGTTTAGGAAGGGCTATACGGCGGCAACGCTGTTAATGGATACTCGAACAGTTTTTCCCATTCCGGGACAAAAAGATTATGTGCCAGTTAACTATGATGGTAAGTATCATGGCCCAATGCAGGTTCGTTATGCTTTGGGCAATTCAATTAATGTTCCAGCAGTAAAAATGCTGGCGATGGTGGGTTTGAAAGAGATGCTTAAAATGGCTGAGGAAATGGGAATTTCTACTCTAGCACCAACCAAAGAAAATTTAAGGCGATTGGGTTTGTCAGTAACTTTAGGGGGGGGCGAGGTGAAGCCAATTGAGCTAGCGACAGCTTATTGTGCTTTCGCCAATGGCGGAATTAAAAAAGAGACGGTGGCCATTCTTCAAGTTGATGACCGGGAGGGCAAAACTATTTGGAAGTATCAACCAGTTGAGGGCAAAAGAGTGCTTTCCGAAGGCGAGGCCTTTTTGATTAGTGATATTTTGGCGGACAATAATGCTCGTCTAATTACCTTTGGTTCTCATAGTGGCTTGGTTATTCCGGGCCGAAAAGTAGCGGTAAAAACAGGCACCACCAACGATAAACGAGATAATTGGGCTGTGGGTTGGACTCCCAATATTCTGGCTTTGGCCTGGGTGGGCAACAATGATAATTCACCCATGAGGCGAGTTGCCTCTGGCATTTCGGGAGCGACGCCGATTTGGCGCCGGATTATGATGGCGGCCATTGACCGATTGGGCTATCAAGAATTTAAAGCACCATCGGAAATTGTTACCGCAGAAGTCGACCAGATTTCTGGCTACCGAGCCCACGACGGCTTTCCCGCCCGAATGGAATACTTCATTAAGGGCACCGAACCCACAGGTGAAGATCCAATTCATGTTAAGTTGAAGGTTTGTCCTCAGTCAGGTAAATTAGCTACTCCACCCCAGATTGCCCGAGGTGAATATGAGGAAAAAGAATTTTTAATCTTTAAAGAAGAAGATCCGGTCTCGACTGACGGCAAGAATCGTTGGCAAGAAGGTATTTTGGCCTGGATTGCCGAACATGATGATCCTCGCTATCATCCCCCAAGCGAGTATTGCGAGGAAGGAGGCGTGATTGAAGTGGCAATTGATTCTCCGGCCCATCAAAGTATGGTGGAAAATAATTTTCCCGTTAAAATCAAAGTTCGGGGCATCAAGAAGATTGTTGAGGTTAGGGTTTTGGTTAATGACGAAGAAAAGAAAGTTTTTACCAGTAAACCTTATGAGTTTGATTTAACCTTGCCCGATGGCAGCTACACAATTAAGGTGGTGGCTCGAGATGAAGAGGGGAATACGGGCCAGCGGGAAGCCAAGATTGGGGTTAATGTTCCTTGGGATTGGCAACCATCCCCTACTCCAACGCCAACTCCCGAGCTAACCCCTACTCTAACTCCCACTCCTACTACTGGACCAACAGCATTCCCTACTATGAAATTAACGCCGACTCCGACTAAGC
>JALUUX010000104.1 GCA_027021145.1 Candidatus Shapirobacteria bacterium | reverse complement strand
CCCTTAATTGATTGGTTGAAGAAAATTGGGGTCTATAATCAGCATTCGTTTGAAAAGGTCATCCCTAGTTTTATTTTTAGTTTGCCTGAAAAGCAATTGGCTTTATTTATCCGTCATCTTTGGGCTGCTGATGGTTGTTTAGGCAAATCGGCGGGTGTCTGGCGTCTTTATTATTCCTCAACAAGCAAGAAACTGATTGACCAGCTTCAGCATCTGCTGCTGCGCTTTGGAATTTTAAGCAAGGTCAAGCCGGTTTATAAAAGAGGTTATCGGCCAAATTACCATCTTTTGGTTTATGGAAAGCAGAACCAATTGGTATTTTTGAGGAAGATTGGTATTTTCGGCAAAGAGGCTCTAGTTAAGGGGGTAATTAAAGAATTGGGAGGAAAAGAAACTAATCCTAACTTGGATGTCATTCCTCGAGAAATTTGGGGAGTGATTGAGGAGGCAAGAAAGCGGAAGGGGTTAACTACTCGTCAGTTTCATCAGCTTCTTGGTTGGGCTTACAGTGGCACTCAAAGGCACAAGCATGGCGTATCCCGGCGGCGGTTAAAGCATATTTTATCTGTGATCAACGACGATTTCCTCGAAAAATTAGCTAATTCCGATATTTATTGGGACGAAGTTGTTGCTATTGAATCTGCTGGAAGGGAAGAGGTTTTTGATGCTACGGTTCCCGGAGAGCATAACTTTGTGGCCAATAATATCATTGTTCATAATAGTATTGAGCAGGATGCTGATGTAGTGATCTTTCTTTATCGGGAGGATGAGGAAAATCGGGAGGTAGTCACTTGTGAGGTAGCAAAACATCGCAATGGTCCCGTGGGCACTTTCCAACTTTATTTCAACCCCAAGCACATCAGCTTCTACGGCGTCAGTAAATAGTTCTCACTCTTGAAAACAACTAGTTATTAAAGCTAACTACCAAATTATTAGTCGACTTTAATATATTAATATATTAAATCATTAAAGTCTGAGGGTGCCAGAAAAAATTGCCCAAAATTAGGAAGGCTTTAAAAAAATGGTAAATGTTAAATGATCAAATGAACAAATAGGGGGCGGTGCCGTGGGAGGGAGTCGAACCCTCACGGCCTCAAGGGCCACGGGTTTTTGAGACCCGCCTGTCTACCAATTCCAGCACCACGGCCAGTTATTTTTATTTTATCAAATCCGCTGGTCATTGACCATTAATCAGAGTCATTATATCATTGGCTTAATGGCCAATTGGGGAGTAGCGATTGCTAGAGGCCTGATCTGGCTCTGGTTGTTTTTTCAAATTTTTCGCCGCTTAAAACAGGATTATCCAGAAGAGGAAGTGGTTAAGGCGAGTATTTTGGCTTTAATTTTAGGAATTACCGGTTATTGGTTGTTAACTCCCTGGTTAACTGACATCTTTATTGGTCTTCTAGCAATGGTAACTGTAGTTTATCTTTTTTCCCTTCGGGCCCAATGGCATTTTTGGGCAGCGCTAGAAAGGTTGACTTTTCCGGGATTAATTACTCTTTTAGCTTTTCGGCTTTTGGACTTGGTCTCTCAGTTTTCTCGAGTGGGACTATTGGAGGCGGGAACTTGTTTATTAACTTTAGTTAGTGGTTTATATTGGCGTAATTATCGGCGATTTTCTTGGTATCCTAGCGGTAAATCTGGTTTTTTGTTTTTGGCAAGTTTAATCACTCTGGCAGGCTTAAATGGCTTGCTTGATTTTTGGCAAGGGAGATTGCTAGAATTAGGAGAGTGGTCAATCGTGATTGCTTTAAGTCTAGTCTTTTTATTATTGCTTTCGGAGCGAGAAAGGAGGCTTGATGGCCAAGAAAGGTTTTCCAAAAAGTAAGAAGTTTCGTTTTCCGGCGGTAGTCTTAGAGCCAGTTAAAACTTTTCTTCAGGAGGAATTGGAGAAATTAAAAAAGCGGCGTGAGCAAATTAAAAAAGACGATCCTTTCAGCAATCTTGATCGAGATCGAGATAATGCGGCTGATATTGATGCCGATGAGCAATTTGGCCATGCCCGATCAGAAGCAGTCAATAAACAAATCAGTCGCCGAATTGTCCAAATTAAGAAAGCTCTGGCTCGGGTGAAAATTGGTCGCTATGGCATTTGTGAAAAATGTGGCCATTTCATTGACACCAAACGCTTGATGATTTATCCGGAAACAACTCTCTGTGTTGACTGCATGCGGAAACAATCAAAGAAAAATTGAGATTGTTTATCAAGACCAATTCCTGATGGCCCTCAATAAGCCGGCGGGCTTAGTGGTCTTAAATGGGCCGACAGTTAGGGGAGAAACATTAGAGGAGTGGATTCGAGCTCATTTCCCTGACTTAGTTTTCAATCAAAAGCATGAGCGAGCCGGAATTGTTCATCGACTGGATAAAGAAACTTGGGGCTTGATTTTAGTAGCTAAAAATCAATCAGTTTTTCTCAGCCTACAACAACAATTTAAAGAGCGGACAATTAAGAAAGTTTATTGGGCTCTTGTTTGGGGTAATCCCCCAAAGGAGGGGCGAATCACTGCCCCTGTTGGTCGCTTGCCGGGCCGGCGACTAAAATGGGGCGTCAGGCCCGGAGGTCG
The DNA here is from genome assembly GCA_027021145.1 of Candidatus Shapirobacteria bacterium. Classification (GTDB taxonomy): domain Bacteria; phylum Patescibacteriota; class Microgenomatia; order UBA12405; family JAHJSD01; genus JALUUX01. The sequence goes on along the minus strand of JALUUX010000104.1, from coordinate 2,717 downwards.
GCCAGCCATCACTGATTATCAGCTAAAGAAAAAGGTTTTGATTGGTCAACAAGAGTATAGTTTAGTTGAAGTAAGGCCCTTGACTGGGCGGACTCATCAAATTCGGGTCCATTTTCAATATTTAGGCCATCCGATTTTTGGTGATCAGTTTTATGGCGGTCGGCGGGAGCGGGGGAGGCCAATGTTTTTAATTGCCAAAGAGTTGGAGTTTTTTCACCCCAAGAAACAAGAATTATTAAAATTGGTTATTGATTTGCCTCGAGAATTATTAATTTGGCTGAATCAAGATGAGAAGGCGTCGGAAAAAGCGGAAGGAAATTAAATTTAAGCAATTAGTCCAAGTTGTTTTAGTCGGATTACTGTTAGCTTTTTTCGTTCGTGTCTGGTTTTGGTGGCACCAAGGTTGGAATCGACAGAGTCAGATTAATCTAGCTGTGGAGGGGCGGGGAGGAAAAATTTTGATTCTGAGTTTAACGCCGGCTAAAAGCTTGGTCACTGGTTTAATCATTCCAGCCAACTTGGTAGTGGAGACTCCCTGGTTCGGTCGTTATCAAGCGGCCAAATTGTCGCTCTTAGCCAACCAAGAGGGGAAGCCATTGATTTTTAACCGAAGTTTAAGCTATTTTTTGCCTCTGGCTCTGGATCAAGGTTGGCTTGGGACTGATCTAGATTTGGAGGGAGAGCCGAAGAGAGTTGCCCGAGGATTGCGAGTTTTTTTTGCTCCTTGGCGGCGGCCATCAGCGGTTAAATTTTGGTTATTTTTGCGGCGAAAAGATTTAGTTTGGCAGTGGTTTGATTTAAGTCAATGGAGTCAGTCAAAGACTCTACCCGATGGGACTCAAGTTTTAGAATTGGATCGAGAGCGGTTTGGCCGGGCAGTGTTAGCCGATTTGACCGATCCACTGGTTAAAAATGAAGCGATTACTATTGGCGTTTTCAATGTGGGTCAGCAATCTGGCTTGGCTCAGCGAACTGCTCGATTGATTGAGTATTTTGGTGGTCGAGTGATTGAAATTGGCGATCGAGAGGTAGAGTTAAATGACTGTCTAATTATTTTGCGCCATCGGGAGCTGAAACAAACTCATACTTTTGCTCGCTTGCAATCAGTCTTAAGTTGTCGCTGGCAGGTAGTTCCTAGAGAGAGTGGGGAAGGGATGGCTGAAATCCAAATTTTGGTTAAAAGTGTTAAAATATAGCTGGCATGTCAGGACACTCTAAATGGGCCAATATTAAGCGGCGCAAGGAAGCTCAAGACCAAAAGCGAGGCAAGATTTTTAGTAAGTTAGCCCGGTTGATTGCAGTAGCGGTGCGAGAGGGCGGTTCACCTGATCCGGCCGCTAACGCTAAGTTGCGCTTGGTGATTGAGCGAGCCAAGGCTGAAAATATGCCCAAAGAAAACATTCAGCGGGCGATTGAAAATGCGGTGAAAAAGAAGGAGGCAGTAGAGGAGTTATTGCTTGAGGGTTATGCTCCAGGTGGAGTGGCAGTTTTAGTTGAGGCCGTGACCGATAATCGCCAGCGGACGATTCAAGAAGTGAAAAACATTTTTCAAAAGAATGGGGGTTCTTTGAGTGAGCCGGGAGCGGTCGCTTTTCAATTTGAAAAAAAGGGCATGATCGAAGTCGAGCCCCTAAAGGATGAAGAAAAGCTTTTAAGCCTGATTGATTTGGGAGTGGAGGATTTTGAGACTGAAGATCAGGTGATGATTCTTTGGCTCGAGCCGGCGCGGCTAGAGGAGATTAAAAACAAAATCGCTCAGCTAGGAATTGAGATTAAGCGAGCCGATTTGGTAATGAAACCAAAATCATTGCTTCGGGTAACTGATCCTGATAAAGCTCGAGCTACTCTAAATCTCCTTGAAGCCCTAGATCATCATGATGATGTTCAACGGGTTTTTGCCAACTTTGACATTCCTGATCAATACCTTAAATAATGAGCAAACGGCAAAAATTTATTTTGGTTGCGGCCCTTATCACCCTGCTTTTTTTCTTGAATCAATTAGTGTTTCCAGATCAGCGTTATTTTACCACTTTAGGACTCATTGGTTTTACAGCTTTGGTTTTAAGCGGTCTTTTCCGCCAAATTGCCCGGCAGTGGAGTAATGTTGTTGGCGCACTTTTTTTGCCTTTAAGTTTTTTAGCCGGGATGAGTTTTTTTTATTTTATTGTCCCTCAGGGCTGGTTTTGGCAGTTAAGCATTATTCTTTTCTTTGCCCTTGGTTTTTATACCAGCCTTCTGATTGAGAATGTCTTTTTGGTTGCTAATGAATTTAAAACTGTGCCGCTTTATCGAGCAGCCTCTACCAGCGGCCTTTTGTTAATGCTAACCAGTGCCTTTTTTCTTTTTGATACGGTATTCTCATTTCATTTTTCGGCTCCGATTAATGGTCTGTTAATTTTTCTAATTGGTTTAGCGCTTTGGCTTCATTTTTTCTGGGCCACTAAACTTAACCGCCTTTGGGAAAGGGAAAATCTGGTTCTAGCCCTCATTTTTTCCCTGATTATTGCAGAAATCTCTGTTATGATTTCTTTCTGGCCCGTGGGAGCAGGCAAAGGCTCGCTCTATTTGGTGAGCTTGCTTTATGTTTTTAGTGGTTTGGCTCAAGCTTATTGTCGTCAGCGTCTTTTCAAAAAAACTATTTGGGAATTTATTTGGGTTGGTTTGGGTACTTTTTTGGCTTTATTTTTAGTCACCAGCTGGCGAGGAAATTAAGAATC
>JALUUX010000103.1 GCA_027021145.1 Candidatus Shapirobacteria bacterium | reverse complement strand
AGAGCCCCTGTTTTTCTCTCGCCTCACGAAAAATTTGGCCTACTTTTTTCATTAGCAAGTTGGGATCGTCAAAAATAGCTAATTCAACCAATCACCTCTCTAGGCTTGGATCCCTGAGCCGGCCCAACAATACCCGCGGCTTCAAGCTGATCCAAAATTCGGGCTGCTCGAGCATAGCCCACTTTGAGCCGCCGTTGGAGCAAAGAGGCTGAAGCCCTTCCCTCAGCTCGAACCACTTCCACCGCTTGGTCAAAGAAAGTGTCTCGTTCTTCTCCGTTGACCACCACTGTCCCCGGAGCCACAGTCACCGGCTGAGAAACAACCTCTTCCTGATATTCTGCCTCTGCTTGCTGAGAGAGAAAATCAATCAGGTTTTTCACCTCCTCATCAGAAATAAAGGCTCCCTGAATTCGAGCCGGTTTGGCTTGATTGGGAGGAATATAAAGCATATCACCCCGCCCCAACAGCCGCTCTGCTCCCGGAGTATCAAGAATAACCCGTGAATCAGTCAAGCTGGCGACAGCAAACGAAATCCGACAGGGAATATTGGCCTTGATCAATCCAGTTAGAACATCCACCGACGGTCGCTGAGTGGCCAGGACCAGATGAATCCCCGTCGCTCGGGCCATTTGCGCCAACCGACAAATCGAGTCCTCAACCTCGGTGGGAGCAAAAAGCATAATATCAGCCAATTCATCGATCACAATGACAATATAGGGCAACTGCTCTTCAGCTTCGACTAGTTGGTTATAGATTTCCAGATTGCGAGCTTGCTTGATAGCAAAAATCTCGTAGCGCCGATTCATCTCTCCAATGGCCCATTTTAAGGCAGAAACCACCTTCTCAGGCTCAACAATGGGCGGCGTCATCAAATGAGGTACGCCCTGGTAACGAGTTAACTCGACTCGCTTGGGATCGACCAAAATCAATTTTACCTCCTTGGGTGTAGCTCGAAAAAGAATGGTACTGATCCAGGCATTAAGCAAGACACTCTTTCCTGAGCCAGTCTGACCAGCAATCAAAACATGAGGCATTCGATTAATCTCCGCCACTCTCGGTTTACCGGCAACATCAAGACCAAGAGGCACAGCCAGCTTTGATTGATTCTGTTTCATCAGACTAGAGGTAAGCATTTTCTTTAAAGGAACAATGGCGGGAGAGCGGTTGGGCACCTCAATCCCTACTAGCGATCGGCCAGGAATAGGGGCTTCAATCCTGATCTGACCCGTTGGTGCTGCCAAAGCCAAAGCTAAATCATTGGAAAGAGCCAAAATCTTTGACAACTTTACCCCCGAAGCCACTTTCAAGGCATATTGGGTTACTGATGGCCCCCGATTGACCTCAACCACATTGGCCCGAATCCCAAATGATTCCAGAGTATCCTCAATTTTCTGGGCATTTTCGCGAACATTACCCCGATCAGCTTCCCCAGCCAGATCATCGCGCAGCAACTCCAAAGGCGGATATTGCCAAACCAAAGGCTCGGTCTTTGGGCTCCCTTTAGTTGAAGTCGATTTTAACTTCTGATCAGTCTTGGCCTTGGTCCCTAGAGGCTTGAGGGGTAATTGGGCCCGGGCCAAACCCGGCTCAGCTTCGGCTAAAGATTCGCTCCTTTCTTCTGATTCCTCCTTAAGGCCATCATTAAAAATAATTCTCTTCTTGCGCTTCGATTTCACCCCCACAAGATACTTTTTGACCAATCTCAAAAAATCGATGACTAACTGGATCAATTGACTTAAAGAAGTATCAAAAAGAACTACCAGACCAATTAATAAGCCCCCTAAAAAGATCGAGGCCGCTCCCAGACCAGTGATCAAGAAAGCGGTCTGAGCCCAAAGCCACTGGCCCAATCGACCCGTCCGAAACAAGCCCAGGAAAGAAACAAAACTCAGCCAGGCTCCGACCAAAACATTGGGCTCCCTTAATGGCGTCTTTAGCCGACTAAAAACCAACCCTAAAAGCCAAAACAAAAAGGGCAAAACAAAAGAAGCGCCCCCCAACCAGTACCAAATTAAATTATTAATTCGAATCAAAATCACCCCTTGACGCCAAAAGGAAAATATCGTTAGCATCCCCAAAAGAAAGAGAATCACCGCTACCACCGAAGCGATAGTCCCTGGCTTCAAATTTAGCCTAAAGGGAAATTTTCTCTTCTTGGTCCGTTTCCGCCCTCGTTTGGCCATGACTGAAAATATCTTATCACACGGCGCTCCCCCCAAATCAAATTTCCAGAACTACTGGCAGCACCATCGGCTGCCGTCCAGTGCGCTGGTAAATAAACTCCTCCAGATGACCCTGAAGCTGAAAACGGAGATTATCAAGGCTAAAAACTTGACCCCGAGATTCGGCCAAAATGCGCTTAGCCTGCTTCTTAATCTCTGTTAAAAGGGCCTTGTTTTTCTTAACATAAACAAAGCCTCGAGAGACCACCACTGGTTCTTCCACCAAATCTTTATCCCGATTATCCAATAAAAGAATAATGACGATCATTCCCTCGGCCGAAAGAATCTTGCGGTCCCGAAGCACCATTCGGCCCACATCACCAATTCCAAGGCCATCGATTAGAACTCGACGAAGCTTAAAACGATAATTCAAATCCCACTGACCATTAGCCCAAAAAGTGGGCATAACATTTTCCTTGGGCAAGATAATTCTCTCTGACTGATAACCCATCCGCCGGGCTAACTGAAAATAGCTATGAACCTGACGCCATTCGCCCCCAATCGGCAATAAATACCGGGGCCGCAACAAACTGATTAATAGGGCTAATTCTTGCTGATAGCCGTGACCGGAAACATGGACGGCGCCGTTAGCCGCTTCACCGTAAACCACCTCCGCTCCCTGTTGAAGCAAAATATCAATCAATCGGTGAATCGCCTTAGTCGTTCCTGGCACATAATCAGGCGAAGAGAAAATCACCTTGTCTCCGGGCTTAATCTTAACTTCGTGTTTGCCCAAAACAATCTTTTCTAAACTAGACCCAGTTTGACCTAGGCTTCCCGCCACCAAAAAAGTAACCTTCCGATCAGGCAATTGCAAAGCTTTTCTTAGCTTCACTACTTCCGAACCAAACTCCAGATAACCCAACTCCTTAGCAATGGCCACATTTTTCTTGATCGAAAAACCCAATAAGGCAATTTTCCGCCCAACTTTTCGCGATACTTCAATCGCCCGCTGCCAGCGATAAAGATTAGAAGAAATCGCGGTAACAAAGACTCGGCCTCGGGCCCGACGGATTTGCTCTTCAAACATCTGGTCTAAAATAGTCTCTGAAGGCGAATAGCCGTCTTTTTCCGCCCCCAAACAGTCAGAAAGCAAAGCCAAGATACCCTGCTCTCCGGCCCAAGCAATCTTATTTAACTCCGCTGATCGGCCGTCAGGCGGCGTAAAATCAAACTTAAAATCAGACCCATGATAAAAATTGCCCACTGGTGTCTCAATCAAAAAGTGATAAGTATCTGGAATCGAATGAGTCACCCGAATGGGATTAATCACGAAACGACCCAAGCGAAAATTGCGGTTGGAATCCAAAATTTGGACCCGACGCTCAATTCCCTCTTCCCGCAACTTATCTTCAATCAGGGCCGCTGCTAAGCGAGGAGCAAAAATCGGCAACGAAGAAGGAAGTTGGGGTAAAACAAAGGGTAAAGCCCCAATGTGATCCTCATGACCATGAGTCAGGACTAAGCCAACTACTTTCTCTTCTTTCCCCTTAAGATAGCTAATATCAGGAATAACCAGATCCACTCCAAAAGCATCTTCCTCGGGAAAACCGACCCCACAATCAACTAGCAAAATTTGATCCTGGCGCTCTTTTCCTCCAGGCAAATAATGATAAGCAAACATATTTTGGGTAACATTGTTAAAGCCGCCCAAAGCGACAATTCTCAATCCATCCATCTTATTTCCTCCTACCATTGAGGTAAAAACTGTTTAACATTTTCCGGTTTAATTTGAACCTGCGTCGTCTTTCCCTCTACAATCAGCTTAGCTACTTTACGACAAACACCTTCAATCGTCCGCTTCAAAGTCCGAACTCCCGCATCATAACCTAGTGGCCGAACAATCTTGGGCCAACAACTCTCGTCGATAATTAGCTCTCCTGGCTTTAAACCGGCTTTTGTCATTGCCTTAGGTAAAATATAATCTCGGCCGATAATAATTTTCTCCTCATCACTATAAGAGGGCATTTGGATCACTTCCAAGCGATCCAGCACCGCAGTAGCAATCCGTCGGGTATTATTGGCGGTAGCAATAAAAATTGCCTCGGAGAGATTAAAGGGATAATCAATAAAATGATCAACAAAACGACTATTTTGCTCTGGGTCGAGCAACTCTACCAAGACGCCCATAATTGTATTTAAGGCTTCGTCGGCCACTCGATCGACTTCATCTAACAAAATCACCGGATTATGACTGCCTGCTTGAGCTAATTTCTTGATTAATTGGCCCGGCTCGGCCTCAGGATGAAGCCGCGACTGACCGCGCAAATAAAGAACATCTCCTAGGCCTCCAAACGGAATTCGGATAAATTTACGCCCCAAAGCGATGGCAATTGATTTGGCCATGGTTGTTTTCCCGGTCCCCACTAAGCCAACAAAACAAAGCACCGGGGCATAACCCAATGCTCCTTGACGCCGCTCCTGAAGAATCAAAGTAGCAATATATTCCAAAATCCGCTCCTTAATCTGATTCAGGCCATAATGATGCTTATTCAGAGATTCTCGGGCATAATTGAGATCAAGAATGTCTTTAGTCCGCTGTTGCCAGGGCAAGGCGGTAATCCAATCGACCCAATGCCAAAGTTGCTGCATTCCTTGCCAAAACCAACCTGAATCCCGGGCCAACTCTAAGCGTCCAATCTCTTCTTCGACTTTTTCGGTCAATTCTGGAGGTAGCTTTGCCTGAGCTACTTTTTTCTTTAATGCTGCTAGTTGATCCATAATTTCATTCTACCCTCTTTACCCGAAGGATTCAACGGAAGTAGCGCGATTTCCTCTGAGGCCGTCTCTCCCTCAGCCAATACGAATTTCCTCGCTGCCGCTCTTCTCTTCGCTGAGGAGCAGCAATTGGATTAACCGGGGCCAAATTGACCCGGCCCAAATCATCAATCTCTCGCACTCGAACTTTAATTTTATCGCCCACCTTCAAAACCTCGGCCGCGCTCTTAATAAATCCAGAACCCAGGCGAGAAACATGAACCAAACCCTCTTTTCCTGGCAAAAACTCGACAAAAGCGCCAAAAGGCTCCACTCGTTTCACTACGCCATCGAATTCTTCACCCACCTTAACTTGACGGGTCAAAGCCTCA
>JALUUX010000102.1 GCA_027021145.1 Candidatus Shapirobacteria bacterium | reverse complement strand
CCGAGAATCTGGATCAAGCCAAAGAGTTTTTGCTCAAAGCCATTGATCGGGCCATTGTTCATCTTCAGCGTTGGCGGCAGCATCTTGAAAATATGGCCTTGATTGATGATCAGGCCCGACAAAAGGCGATTGCTGAGATCGATGAGGCGATTGAGGGTTTGGAAAATTTGAAGTCTGAAGTTGAGTCGGCCGCCACAGTTGATGACTTGCGCCAGGTTGCTCGGAAGATCCGCAATTATTGGCAGAATCACCGAGTTAGGGTCAAGAAGTTTGTTGGTTTAGTTCTTACCGCTCGAGTAGAGCGGGCCATTACTCGAGTAGAGAAGGTTTATCAGCGCCTCAGCGAGGCTGTTGATCGAGCTGAGGAGCAGGGTAAGGATGTTGCCCGGGCCCGCCAGCTTTTGGCCGATTTAAGAGAAAAAATTAACTTGGCCAAGGAAAAAGTTGGTTTGGCCAGGGATAAATTTGCCGCTATTTCTAATTTGGCCGAAGCCAACCAGTTTTTCCGCCAGGGCCACCAGTTTCTTAAAGAAGCCTATCAGTATTTGCGCCAATTCAGGCAAAAAGCAAAGGAAATAGCTAAAGAACTGAAATAAAATTTCAATTTGCAAATATTAAATGTTAAATGATAAATGATAAATGACTAAATTATGAAGAAAGGTGTTTTTGTTGGCTTACTGATTGGCTTGTTGATTTTGGGTCTTGGAGGATTTTATTGGTGGCAAAAGACCAATCGAGCTTGGGTGAGCCAAAAGAGTGGGAAAGAAACTTATGACGCCACCAAATTGGAGTTTGAAGTTAAGGAGCCGACAGAAACCGCTAAATCAGCTAGAGAAGAAGGGGTAGCAACCGGCGGTGGAGAAGTTTCTCAGGAGGAGCTTGACCAGTTAGATCAAGAGATTAATCAGCTTCTTGAGGATTTGAATTTAGAAGAAGAACCTAATTTAGATTTTAACATTTGATCACCTGCCCCGCGACGGCGGGGTTTAACATTTGGTCATTTAAATGATAAATGTCAAATGTCAAATGACCAAATGATCAAATAAGTGGTTATGAGCAGCCTTCTTTCTCCTGAACAAAAACAGTTGATTGAAGACGGCCACAGTTTGTTAGAGTGGGTTAAGTCCTGTCCAGCTGGGTCGCCACCACGCTGTCGTGATGGTTTTTCTGATTATTCCTTTTTGGTGGCTCCCTTTGCCAAAGCTTATGAGGGATTTTTAAAGCGCCTTTTTTTGCGATTGGGTTTGATCAACAAGCGTCAGTATAATTCCGACCGGTTTCGGGTGGGCAAGGTTTTAAATCCAGCTTTGCGTCATAAGAGCTGGTCGGTTTACCGAAAGCTGGAAGATTTGGGCGAAACCGGCCAGCGAATTGCCGATCATCTCTGGCAGGCTTGGAAGCAGGGGAGAAACTTAATTTTTCACTATTTTCCCCATAATCTTCACCGAATCAATCTTAAAGAAGCCGAGGAGCGGATCAATGCCATCCTCGCCGCTATCCAAGAGGCCGAGCTACTAATCAAGTAATTTTTTCTTTTTCAAGATATTGACTAATAGCGGTGACAAATTGTCTTAGGTCGTTTAAATCTTGGTGATAATCATGGTAAACTAGGCGAAAGTCTAAATCAGCATAACGATGTACCGCTAGGTTGCGAAAGCCGACTGCTTGCCGAAGTGATTTTGCCAGTTTCTTGCTGATGATTTTTTCTTGAGCTAAAACATCAAATGATGAAGCCGCGCTTTCGGGCACTTTTAATCCTAGACCAGCAATTAAATGAGTGGCAATGTCGATGGCGATTTCTACTCCTTGAATAAGTCGGAAAGTGAGGAGATCTTGTAGGTCAGAAATATTTTCTAGCTCTTCAAGGGTAAAATCCATATTCTCGATTCGGCGAATAATTTCTCCTAACTGACTAATTTTTTGTACCAATAACTGATGATTAATAGCCATATTTTCCTTCCTTGATTCTTTTTAATAATTCCTGGCGAAAGATTTCCAGGCGATATTGATCGTAGAAGTAGCGTTGCATTGCTTGGGCGGCAAAGAGGGTGGGAAAGTCTTTTTCTCGGGTGAAAAGAAGTTGACCTTCTTTAATGATTTGATAAAGAAAAAGAGGAGAGGTATGACTCAGATCCACTAGGCTTAGGTGAAGTTTTTCCGCGGGAAATTTTTCGGCTAAGATGCCAATGATTTGTCGCAAGTTGGCCTTTTTTCGATTTTTCACCACGACGGCAATATCAATATCACTATCAGGCCGCTGTTGACCCCGAGCCCGCGAACCAATTAGATAAACCGCCAAAACTCCCAGTTGTTTAAGCTTCTTTTCCATCGCTTTTTAAGTATAGCAAATTTCTCACTCCCTGAGCTCTAAAAGGAATGCTACCACCCCTGTCAGCAAACCAAAGCCAAAAAATTCCGAAATCTGGGTGATGATTGACAGAAACACAGTTTTTCATGCGTTATAATATTTGTGTCATTGTCTATGAAAGTGGCTGTGATGGAAAATCTAATAGAAAGGCCAGAAAAATCTCGTGTTAGGACAAAAAAACAGGAGAAGGAGGGGCGTTTTACTCTAAACAGAAGGGATTTTTTGAGATATTTATTTGCTTTGGGACCTTCTATTTTGGCTGGATCATTGGAGACAACTGCTGCTTTTAGACCCCCTTACAAAGAGAAAGTAGAATTCCCAAATGGGGCAGAATTAACTTTAGTTTTTGGTCGACACGGAGGTTTAGTAGAAGGAACAGGACAATGTCTCCCAGGTGAGTTTTTAGAGAGGATCAAACAAGGGTATTTTGATTTCTTAGTTCTCGAGGGCCTTTGTCCAGTTTCTTTGGAGCCAGGTAAACATAATCTTACGAGTGGGATAAATTGGCGCGAGGTCTTTCTATCTAGGAGAGATTGGTATAGAGACCTTGTTCCAGTTGCTGATAGTTTGCCTTCAATAGTAGGAATAGAGCCAAGATTAAGAGTTCCGATAGATACTCCTAGTGTGATAATGCTTCCCGGCATCATGGGGGGTGTAGGGGCTTTAGCGGCTTTAGATGGGAGGCCGATAACTCGAAGAGAATTTTTGAAGCGGTCTATTTTTGGTTTGTCTGTACTGTGGGGGCAAACAATGAATTTTCGACTTTTAAGCCTTAATATCGGCAGATTATTTTCAACTAAACGCAAATTAAGAGATGTGTTTTTTAAACTAGGTATTAATTTGGGGAAAATTCATCCTGAAGATGTTGTATTAACTTTTCGCAATTTCTATTTTGCCTCTCAATTACTGTTCTTGATGGAAAAATTTCCAAGATCTAAAGTGGCGTTTATAGTTGGTGGCGGACATCAGGAATTACTGGAACTGGTCAAGGAAAATCCATCTGTTATTGCTTCTCAATTCAGACAATTACAGCCGAAACTAATGCGAGAAGCGCTTTTGACACATCCTCCTCTAATCCAAATATATCCCGGGTCTGAGGGTACCACGACTGAAGTCTTAGTTAATCCTTATCTTAAAGAAGACTAATCGAAAAAGCCACCTTTTTCACTCCTTTTTAGTCCGATCGGCCGAAGAAGCGGTGAGAACAATGGTTTCCAACAGCAGCCCAAAACCAACAAACTCCAAAACTTGAGGCCAGAAGAAGATATAAATGGTGATTGGTGACTGGTGGTTGGTGATTGGTGCTTTTGAATTTGTTGATTTTTCATTTTGGTCTATCATTTTGGTTTTTGGTTTTTGGATTTTGGATTGAAAATCAATTTCCCACCCATTAGCCCAATTGTTGATGAGGAGATGATTTTTCAGCCGCCTTAGCCGCCAGCCATCGAGGTAAAAGGCGAGCCAATGGGGATTGAACGACTGGTAGAAAGCCAAATATTTTTTGTTTTGTTGGAAACTATTTCCCAGCTCAAAATATAGTTGATCTAGAAAGTGGTAGGGAACAGGCAGAACGACAATTTTTTCTACCTCATTTTCACTTTTTACTCCTCCGTAAGAAATATTATTCAAAAGCAAATGATAGCCAAAGAGCTCGTCTGTTGGAGGAACCAGGAAAAAGTCCCAAGCAATCTTTTTGTGATTACTGAGCTGTTCCTCTAATAGAGCGCAAAGACCAGTGTAAAGATTTTTGAAGCAAATTCGCAATGGCAATCCAGAAATATTTCTTGATTTGATACCGATAATATAACCGACTGAGTGGGGTAGAGTATCTAAAGCAAGATTAGTACCTCGAGTACTATTAACAGAAGAATATTTAACTCGGTTATTAACAAAGCTAATTCCTGGCGAGTTTTTGTTTCTGCGCCAGATTTCTTGGGCATCAAACTGCCAAAAGGAGTCAATCATTAGGGAAATTCGATCTTTGTTGACTGCAAATTTTTCGGTTAACGGCTTTTCTATTTGATTGCTTTGAGGGATAATGGGCCGAGAGGGAATATTGGGGACCGACAATTCAATTCGCCAAGTACGATTAACGGGAAAGATTTTTATTTTCTTTAAGTCAAGTTTATTATTTTTGTTAAGAATCTGGCGGAATGGATAGTATTTACCCCTAGTTGAGTTGTTAGAGGTGATATAGTCACCTAGGGATTGATAAGCGGCATCAGTGTAATGCCACAGGTAGTGAGGAGAAACCAGGGAACTAATTGTTTTAATTTCTTTTATTGACACTTCTTTTTCTTGTCTGATTTTGAAAACCTGAATTGTCCCAAAAGAACCAATTTTTTCAACTATATTTCTCTTCTGGAGCCAAGAAAGGAGATGGCTAATTTCGGTTTTGAAGGTTACTTGATCAATATTTTTAGTTATTGGAAAAGTGATAGCCTGGTCCCAGACAAGATAACTGACTTTGTATTTTTTCATTGTTTTGGCAAACCTGAGAGGGTTGTTGGAATAAAGAGCATAAAAAAATTCTCGAAAAGATTCTTCATTTTTAGTTTCCCAGCGGTCGAAATCACGATCAAAAATTGGCTGTTTCAAACCAAACCAAATAAAGCCAGAGCCCTGGTAGCCCCAATTGTAGTATTGCCAACCAGCTGGCTGATGGAGGGGAAGAGCGAGCACTTTTCCTTCTGGTTGATTTTTCATGAATTGCCAGAATTGAAAATAATACTGAGGAATTTTAATTCTTACTTTTTCCGAAATTAACTGTCCTTGAAAAAGAGGATAGCCGTAAATTAGCAGTATCAGAACTAGGAGAGTTATTTTGGTGGTTGTAAGATGATCTTTTAGTCGCCTGAAACTCAATTGGAAGAAATAAGCCAGAAAAATAGTCATTCCAAAATGGAACAAAATCGCAAATTTAGTGTAAACAAACCTTAAAACTTCTTTAAGGAAGCTGATTGTTAGGAGAAAGTCAAAAAAATAATTAAAAGGAAAGGTTTTATTGG
>JALUUX010000101.1 GCA_027021145.1 Candidatus Shapirobacteria bacterium | reverse complement strand
CCTCAGAAATCCGCGGTGCCGCCATTCCGGCCAACTTTATTCCAGCAATTGAGAAAGGAGTTCGGGAGGCGATGGAAAAAGGAGTGGTCGCCGGTTATCCCTTAGTCGATATTCGGGTGGTGGTTTATGATGGTAGCTACCATGAAGTCGATTCTTCCGATCTAGCCTTTAAAATTGCTGGGTCAATTGCTCTCCAAGAAGCGGTTAAACAGGCAGCGCCAACGCTCTTGGAACCCATTATGCGGCTCGAAGTTTCAATTCCAGAGGAGTATCTGGGTTCAGTTATTGGCGACCTTTCTTCTCGTCGGGCCCAGATTGTAGGAACTGAAACTCGAGGCAAATTAAAAGTAATCAATGCCCAGATTCCCCTTGAATCAGCGCGAGGTTATGCCACCGTGTTGCGCAGTCTCACTAAAGGTCGAGGCTCATTTTATATGGAATTTTCTTGCTATCAAGAGATACCTAAAAATATTCAAGAACAAATTATTGCAAATCGAACAACCTAATGTTACAATTCATTGACGCTGGATGATTATTAGTGGTTAATTGCTTTTATCGAAGGAGGTAATATGGCCGACACTTTTCAGCGAACTAAGCCTCATGTTAATGTGGGGACTATTGGTCACATTGATCATGGTAAAACCACATTAACTGCCGCTATTCTTAAGGTTTTAGAGAAACAGGGTAAGGCGAAGTTTAAGTCTTACGAAGAGATTGCTAAGGGAGGAGTGGTTCGTGATGCCAGTAAGATTTTGACTGTGGCTGTTTCTCATGTTGAATACGAAACTGAGAATCGCCATTATGCCCACATTGATTGTCCAGGTCATGCTGACTACATCAAGAACATGATTACTGGCGCCGCTCAGATGGACGGGGCAATTTTGGTTGTTTCTGCTCCTGATGGCCCCATGCCTCAGACTCGAGAACACGTCCTTCTCGCCCGCCAAGTTAATGTTCCCGCAATTGTTGTCTTCTTAAATAAGATCGATTTAGTTGATGATCCCGAATTCCTCGATTTAGTCGAGATGGAAGTGAGAGATCTTTTGAAGAAATATGAATATCCGGGTGATGAGGTGCCGATTATTCGGGGCTCAGCTCTCAAGGCGCTAGAGGGGGATCCGGAAGCGGAGAAGCAAATTCTCGAGCTGATGAAGGCAGTTGATGAATACATTCCCACCCCCAAGCGCGATCTTGACAAGCCCTTCTTGATGCCGATTGAGGATGTCTTTTCAATTAAGGGCCGAGGAACAGTAGTCACCGGCCGAATTGAGCGCGGCAAGGTGAAATTAAATGATGAGGTCGAGATTGTCGGTTTGGGTGAAACCCGAAAGACAGTGGTTACCGGGATTGAGATGTTCCACAAGAGTCTTGAAGAGGGTCAGGCAGGCGATAATGCCGGTATTCTATTGCGGGGCATTGACAAGAATGAAGTGGAGCGAGGAATGGTTTTGGCTCAGCCAGGCTCGATTACACCCCACACAGAATTTGAGGCCGAGATTTATGTTTTAAAGAAGGAAGAAGGTGGTCGTCATACCCCCTTCTTCTCAGGTTATCGGCCCCAGATTTACATCCGAACCACCGATGTAACGGCCGAGATTGTCTTGCCCGAAGGGGTCGAGATGATTATGCCTGGTGACAACGCTACGGTGACGATTAAATTAATCAAGCCAGTAGCAATTGAGAAAGGATCGAAGTTTGCTATTCGTGAGGGAGGAAAAACTGTTGGTGCCGGTGTTGTTACTAAGATTTTGAAATAATCTAGGTAACCTAGTTATCTTAGGTTGCTTAGTCAATCATGAAAGGGAGAATTAGAGTACGCTTGAAATCATGGGATCATCGGATTATCGATGAGGCCGCCGCCAAAATTATTGATGCGGCGGTGACTACAGGAGCTAAAGTGGTGGGGCCAGTCCCTTTGCCCACAAAACGAAAGCTCTTTGTGGTCACAGTTAGTCCTCATACTGATAAGGATGCCCGAGAACACTTTGAGATTTTAACTCATCGACGCCTGATTGACATCTTAGACGCGAGCGTTAAGACTATTGACAGCTTGCAGCATTTAGAGCTGCCAGCCGGCGTTGAGGTGACCATCAAGATGTAAAATTAGGAGGCAGAAAACTTAATGAAAAACTTAATGAAATCCCACGACGGATTTTATTAGAAATTAGTCATTAGTTATTAGAAGGTGAAAATCGGGGCCTCCGGCCCCATTTTTGGTGTTATGATTAGAGGATTTTTGGTTAAGAAACAGGTAATGACCCAGAAATACCGCCAGGACGGAACCTTGGTACCTATCACCGTCTGCCAAGCGGAGCCTTGTTGGGTTGTGGGGCGGCGGACCAAAGAAAAAGATGGTTATTGGGCGGTTCAGTTGGCGGCGGGGAGAAAGAAGCGGGCAAAAAAACCCGTTTTGGGTCAACTGAAAAAGGCAAAGATTAAGTTTGTTCCTGAGATCATTCGGGAAATTCGGTTAGAATCGGGGGAAAACTTGCCTGAGCTGGGAGAAAAAATTAGCGTTGATCAAGTGGTTAAACCGGGGGCAGTGGTTAAGGCTAGAGGAATTACTAAGGGGCGGGGATTTGCCGGAGTGATTAAGCGCTGGGGTTTTCGGAGTCAGCCAGCCACCCATGGTCAATCAGATCGAGAGCGAGCGCCCGGTTCAATTGGGGCCCAAACACCAGGGCGAGTGATCAAAGGCAAAAAAATGCCTGGTCATTACGGCCATGTTCAGCGGACAATCAAGAATTTAGAAGTAGTTTGGGTCGATAAAGATAAAAATGAACTTTGGATTAAGGGCGCTCTCCCAGGACCGCGAGGCGGTTGGTTGGTCCTGGTGGTCGAGGGAGAGCGAGGGGAAAAGTTTATTCCTTTAATGACTAGCCAAAATGACCACGAAAAGGAAAAAACCGAGCCCGAAAATTAAAGGCTCGGTTTTTGATTTAACTGGGAAAGAGGTTAAGACGATTGCCTTGCCAGAGGAAGTTTTTGCGGCGCCGGTCAATCAGGCGCTTTTGGCTCAGGCAGTTCGGGTCTATTTGACCAATCAGCGTCGCGCCCAGGCCAAAGCCAAGACTCGGGCCGAAGTAGTCGGTTCACGGCGTAAAATTTGGCGTCAAAAGGGCACTGGTCGAGCCCGACACGGTGATCGTTATGCTCCGATTTTCGTCGGTGGCGGCGCTGCTCATGGACCCAAAGGTAATCAGAATTATCGGCTTAAATTGACGAAGAAAATGAGGCGAGCGGCCCTGCGAAGCGCCTTGGCAAGCAAGTTTCAATCAAGAGAGATCGTTTTTGTTGAAGGATTAAAGCAAATCAAACCCAAAACTAAAGTAGCGGCCGAAGCATTGGCTAAAATTTTGGCCCAATTATCTTCAGAAAAGAAAAAGAAAAAATGTTTAGTTGTTATTCCTGAAGTTTGGGAAAAACCAATGAGAGCCTTTGCTAACTTGGCCCAAACCGAGATTACTTTGGTCCAAAACCTCAATCCCTATTGGGTTTTGAACTTTGATTACTTGTTAATGGCGCCAGAAGTGATGGCAATTTTAACCGAGTGGCTCAAACCAGGGAGGCAAAATGGATAGTTACCAGGTCATCTTAGGACCGGTTTTGACTGAAAAAGCCGTTAAAGATCAAGAACGCTATTGTTATCATTTTTGGGTTCACCCCAAAGCCAACAAAAATCAGATTCGAGAAGCATTAACAACTCTTTTAGGTCAGCGACCGATAAAACTGAGAACGATTTTATTAAAAGGTAAGCGCAAGATGCTTTGGCGGCAACGCCGAATAGTTCAGAAGCCTAGCCGGAAAAAGGCTTTGGCTTACTTTGACCGAGCAATTGATTTAGACCGGTTATTAGGTAAAAAGAAACAATGAAAAAGAAATTAATTAAGAAATTGGTTCGGATTAAGAAAAAGAAAAGTGGTCGTGATAATCAGGGGCATATTAGTGTTCGCCATCGTGGGGGCGAGCATAAACGCTACCTGCGTCTCATCGATTGGAAGCGGAATAAGCGGGAAATTCCTGGCAAAGTAGTTTCAATTGAATATGATCCTAATCGAACCGCTGATATCGCCCTGATTCAGTATCCGGATGGAGAAAAGCGCTATATTCTTGCTCCTAAAGATTTGGCAGTTGGCGAAGAGATTTTGGCCAGTGAAAAGGCGGAAATTAAGCCGGGTAATGCCTTGCCTTTGGCTCAAATTCCGGTGGGGGTGCCGATTCATAACTTAGAGTTGGTTCCTGGAAAAGGGGGCCAAATTGTTCGGGGGGCAGGGACTTATGCTCTGATCCAGAGTAAAGACGAACGCCGGGCAACGGTCAAACTTCCCTCAGGTGAGATTCGTCTTTTTCCTCTTCAGTGTTGGGCCACGATAGGACAGGTGAGTAATCCGGAACATGGAGCCCAAAAGTTGCGGAAAGCGGGTGATAAGCGCCATCGGGGCATTCGTCCCACGGTGCGAGGAGTAGCCCAGCACCCCGGTTCTCATCCTCACGGCGGCGGTGAGGGGCGATCAGGAATTGGTATGTCCTCGCCCAAATCGCCTTGGGGCAAGAAAACTCTGGGTAAGAGGACCCGCAAGAAGAAGAAATATTCTGATAAATGGATTATTAAAAGAAGAAAGTAGTTAGTAAAGTGGAAAATAAGGAAAATAAAAGGTAAAATATCACCGTTCTAGAAATGACTCGAAGCGCTAAAAAAGGACCATATATTGATCAAAAATTACTCAAGAAGGTGATGGCCCAAAAGGCTCAGGGAAAAAAGGAACCAATTAAGACTTGGGCTCGGGCCTCTCAAATTCCCCCTGAGTTTGTGGGCCATACCTTTCTAGTTCATAACGGCAAAAAATTTATTAAAGTTTTTGTCACCGAAGAAATGGTGGGTCATCGTTTGGGCGAATTTGCCTTGACCAGAACTTTCCGGGGTCACGGAAAGGTAGTCAAGCGCATTATTGAGAAAACCTAAGATTATTTAGACAATCTTTTGCCGATGAAGACTAAAAAAGAAAAAAAGAAGGGGGAACTGGTTGAGGTTAAGACAGAGGCGAAGTATTTGCCAATTTCGCCGAGGAAATTGCGGTTGGTAGTCGAGGCGGTAAAAGGCTTGGAGCCAGAAGAAGCGCTCAGAAAGTTAGCTTTTTTAAATAAAAAAGGGGCGCGATTTTTGACCAAAGCAATTAAAACAGCTTTGGCTGATGCCGAGAATAATTTTGGCTTAGTTAAAGAAAGTTTGCGATTTAAGGAGATTTTAGTCAATGAAGGGCCACGGCTTAAGCGCCGTGATAAATCTCATGGAGCCCGATTTCATTTTGGTTTAATTCAAAAGCGAAGAAGTCACTTGGTGGTTAAGTTGGTAGGAGAACAAGTTCATGGGGCAAAAAGTTAATCCAATTGGTTTCAGACTGGCCGCTTGGAAGGGGCCTTTTCGTTGGGCCTCTCAATG
>JALUUX010000100.1 GCA_027021145.1 Candidatus Shapirobacteria bacterium | reverse complement strand
AGATAGACAGGAAGAACAGGTTTTAATCTTTCAGCACAAAGATAGTTTCCCAAACGCCAGCAGTATTCAATCAAAAGGAAATGAAGCTGATGATACTTTTTCTTTCTTCCTCTCTTTTCTTTCTTTTTGGAAAAAGAACTTAGGACTCGAGGATAAAATAGCTCTGCTGCTTTTTTCCTTAATCTCTTGGCAGCAGTATTCCTCTTTACTTTGATCAACTGACAGTACTGATCAAGAATTCTGTCCTTCTCTTTTTTTCTCTTTGCTTTCTGGTATTGGTAGGCAAACTTCTTGGTTAATTCCATCACCAAAGGATTCAACTTTCCCATCTTGGTATCCTCCTTTCTGGACTAATTAACCTAATAACCTGGAAGGAAGGATACCAATTTCAGGGACTTTTAATTTTGATCTAACCAAGAAGCTTTTGAGGACTTAAAAATTGATCTAATGCGTAATGTTGTGTTGGTAGCGCCTTCTTGCTAAAATAAATAGGTGTTTGCCGAGTAGCCAGAGTGCTGGAACTGGTAGACAGGCACGGCTTAGAACCGTGTAGCCTATTGGCTGTGGGGGTTCGAGTCCCCCCTCTGGCACTCTTTGTGAGTCTGTGAGCCGAGGTAGCCAAGGTGGTCACGGCGCGGGTCTGAAAAACCTGAGATGGCGGTTCGACTCCGCCCCTCGGCACATAAGCGTTTCCTTGGGTGGAGGTGGAGAGGACCAGCCGTTTGAGAAAGAAGGTGGGTGTGCGGCGGTAGCTCAGTTGGTAGAGCGTCTCCCTTCCAAGGAGAAGGTCGCCGGTTCGAACCCGGTCCGCCGCTCAAAAATTGGTTTATGAACCTAGATATTCATGGTGAGTGTAGCTCAGTGGTAGAGCATCCGCCTGTGGAGCGGAGGGCCGGGGGTTCAAGTCCCCTCACTCACCCATGTTTGCAAGTTTATGTGGGCCGCTTAGCTCAGTTGGCTAGAGCGTCCGGCTTACATCCGGGAGGTCAGAGGTTCGAGTCCTCTAGCGGCCACCTTAATTCTTGGCCGAGGTGGTGGAATCGGTAGACACGCAGTCTTGAGGAGGCTGTGCCCGAAGGGGCGTGGGGGTTCAAATCCCCCCCTCGGCACTAACGGAGCGTGGCGCAGTTGGCTAGCGCGCACGGTTTGGGACCGTGAGGCCGCGGGTTCAAGTCCCGCCGCTCCGACATTGTAAAGTATGGTAAAATCTTATTCTAAATAACGATCGGGGGTCGTCTAATGGTAGGACAACGGCCTTTGGAGCCGTGAATCGTGGTTCGAATCCACGCCCCCGAACAAAAACGAAGAAGTTTATCTTTAAGATCTTACCTCCTGATTACTCGGTAATTATGGGGATAAAAGAGAAAAATCGCTGGCACCTCTTCTGATAGGGCTCTCTGAAAGTCATGATAGATTTTCCGTCTTTTCTCAAAATCGAGTGTTTTTCTCCCCTTTTCTAATAATTGATCAATTCTTGGATTTTTGATTCCGGTGATGTTGCCTTGTTGGGTAGAGTGCCAGAAAAAGTATTGGTCGGGATCAGGAGGAATTACTCCGTAACCCAGAAAGACGTCGAAATTATTTGGGTCAGGAATGAAATTAGTGACATATATCTCTGCTTTAAACTTTAGATATTCTTCCCAATCGCTTTTAATTTTTTCGGCCCAATCTATAAATTCCGGCAGAGTGGAGATTGTGATCTGCCAATTATCTTGCGGTTGCCACTCAGTTTTAGCTAGAAGTTTGCGGGCATGTTGAGGGTTAAAATGATAAGTTTTAACCTTATCGTTATAAGCCCAAGATGAGGGAGCAATAGGACCTAGGGCTCGATCTTTTAGAGGTGGTTTTTGGATTGCATAAGCTAAAGCTTGACGAACTCTTTTTATTGAGAAAGGTTCTTTCCGGGTATTAAAAAATAAAGCAACATATCTTTGATTAACCTCGGTTTCATTTTTAATAATAATATTTTTCCAGGAAGAAAGCTTATTAATGTTAGTTACCTCCCAGATTTCATCCACCTCTCCCAATTTAAAGGCGTTAATAAGTGATTTTTCGTTGGGATAAAATCGGAATAGAATTCTATCTCGGTTATTATTTTGGTTGCTAAGGAGGAGTTGGGTAAAGTTGCCCCCCCTAATTTTTACTTTCTGGATTTTGTAGGGACCAAGGCCTATTTTTTCTTTCTTAAAAATAGGCCGATCAAGTAAGGTGGGAAAAGGGACAAAAATGGAATCGAGATTGATAATAATGGCTCGATCACGAGTAGAAAATTGAGCCCCCTTGATCTGATAGTTAATTTCTTCGGGTTTTAACAATTGACCATCTTGCCAGTAAATGTCGTCTTTAAGATAAAAGATATATTTTCGACCCGAGTCTTTGATAATCCATTTGTCAATAATGGGAGAACTGGTGGCCCTGCCGTTGGGAAGAATATTGGTGAGACCGTAGCTAATTAAATGAGAGATTGATGGTGGAAGAGTGGATAGTTGATATTTGCCTACGACGCCAATCCTTCTAGTTTGAGGGAAAAGTTGGCGAATTTGAGTTAGACTTTTGTGCAGAATCAGGGCAATTGATGTGGTAAGGGCGGCGCTTAACAAAACAATTAAACCGTAGCGTCTAATTATCTGAATGGAAAACTTGACCCAGAACTTGGTCTTTTTGATCATACTAGTATCTGTAGCAGTGATGAGAGTAGGAATAGCATCAGGATGACGATGGTGGTGACAAAACTAAGTTTTTCTAACCCACGGCGATTAAATTTGGGTTGAGCCAGCGAGATGCTAAAGCCTGTTTCTTCTGGTGGATTCTGAAGCAGGACTAAAATAATGAGTAGAAAAGAAAGAGCAATTTGTCCAATTGCTAATCCTAACCGGTAGTTCATTACTTAAATAGCCAGCGAAAACCCGTAATTATTATATTTATTAGAAAAGAGATAACAATATAAGTAACTAAGAGAGAGAGTTGGGCTGAGGGAAGAATTATTCCCTGCCAGTTAAAGCCGGGGAAATAATAGGGTGTAATCCTAAAATCTTTTACCAAAGAGACCACTAGATATAAACCAATAACATTGATTATCCATCTTAATAATCCCAGGGTGAGAAGATTGATGGGCAGAAATAAAATTTTAGCAATCGGCTTGAGAAAGTACTCAAAAATGGTTAATCCTATTGCGGCCCATAAAATAGTGACTCTATTGGAACCAAAACTAACCGCTGGGATAATCTCAGCCACTAGCGCCAGAGCAATTGAGCTGATGACAATAGTTTTAAGTAATTTTCTCACTTTCTCAATAGCTTACCAAAAAGGCGAATGAGATTCAATTTAGGCTTAGGATAATTAAACTGCCATTGCTGCTCTTTTATTTGAAGGTGATATTTGGGTCGGCCAAAAACTCGGCTCAGCAATCCCGGTGGAGAAATGTCAATAGTTTTCTCACCTAACGGGGGCAAATAATCGATAATTTTGGTCTGAGCCTTCTCATCTTTTCCTTCTTTAAGCTGGACAGAAATTTGATAAACAGGGGCCAAACTCTTGTTTTTGATCAAAATTGCCGGTTGGTTTTTTTGAAAAACCAAATCAGCTTCAAACTTAACTTGAGGAAGAGAAAGAAGCTTCTTGGCAAATTTGACTTCAACATTTTTTTGGTTAATACCTGATCGATAGGCCCCGGGAGGAGGGGGATAAACGCTGCTTTGCCCATGAATGACAAAGACAAGATGGCCCAAATCAAACTGTTTAAGAAAATCCATACCTCCTGTTGTCTTGGCCCAAGTCGGATCCACCGGAACCCAGATTTTCCTATTCTGATCCCAATATTCTGGCCAGGAGTGGAGGACATCGTTATTAGCTGCTAAACTGATAATTTTTTGGTCCCCAGTGAAGGCAAAGCCTTGTAATTCCCGGCTGGGAATACCAGCAGCTCTAGCTAAGGCAATAAAAAGATCGCTAAACTCGGTGCAAACCCCGAGTTTGGTTTGATAAGCGCGCACTGCTCCCTTTCGACGAGCGCTAGCAATATTTTGATAATCATAATCAAGCTGATTGATTACCAACTGGTAGATCTGCTCAATATCGTCTAATTGTTGCGATAATTTTTTAATCAGGGGATGGTCCACCTCCCAGAATGGTTGACTTTGGAGGTAGGAGCGACGATTTTGTTGTCTGAGGAGATCAACTAAGGCAAAGTTCTCGGGCTCTGAGAAGACTTTTGCTTGTCCTTGGACAACAACCACCTTCTCTTCATTGGCTTGGAGTTGGTATTCGGCCAGCCAGTTAAAATCTTGATCTAGCTTTATTCGTTGGGGACGAGGATTAATATAACTTAGAACTACGCTTTGGTAGGGGGTATCAGGGGGAATGGGAATCAGTTTGGTTATTGTCTCTGGTTGAGTATTTTGGAGATAGAAGCGAAGGGAAAAGTCAAAAATTTGAAAGGTCCCAAAAGCTAAAATCAGTGGCTGCCGCTTTAGATCGCTCTTTTGATATTCCAAAATTTGGTACTCCCCTTTTCTGTTTCTATTCTTTGGCTTAATTGAGGCATAAGAGAGTTCTCCGAAAGCAATTGGCGCTTTGATAACTAATTGAAGTGAGTCAATTTCTGAGAGATTATTAATTTGAGGAAGAGTCAATTCCCAAACCCGACCCTTTTTGACAGCAAACTGAGGAATGAGATAAGAAAGGTGGAAAGTAAGTGTTTTGTTTTTGCCAACTACTTCTTGATTAAAATTTAGTTTAATTTTGACCTGATCCTGCTCTCTTTTGGCCTCCTTTAAGATATTACCCTGTTGATCCCAAGCTTTGATATTTTTAATTTCGATTCCATTGATAATCAGCTGATATTCTCTGGCATAAATATTAGAAAATTTATTGGTTAGGCTAATGTTTTGGGTAACTTGAGCGCTTCCTCGGGGACCGATTTGGTAAATAATTTGATAATTAGTTTCAAACTCAATGCTAGCATTTGCTGGCAAAAAAGCTATAATAGAAACTAAGAAAAGCCAAAGAATTGCTCTTTTAATCATCAGAAAGTTTGGTAATAATTAACTAATAATTAATGTCAAAGTTATATCTTGTTTCTACTCCCATTGGCAATCTCGATGACATTACTCTTAGGGCTAAGAAAGTATTGGCCCAAGTTGATTTAATTTTAGCTGAAGACACTCGGAAAACCAATTATCTTCTCTCGCGACTAGGAATTTCTGGTGAACCCAAACTCATTTCGTATTATCAAGAAAACGAGGTTAGGAGGATTCCTTTAGTAATTGATTTCCTAGAAAAAGGGAAAAATGTAGCTTTAGTTTCTAATGCTGGCACCCCACTCTTGGCTGATCCGGGCTATAAATTGGTTAAAGAGGTTTTAGCCCGTGGTTTTGAGCTTGAAGTGGTGCCTGGGCCTTCGGCTTTTTTAACCGCTCTAATTGCCTCCGGTTTTCCCCCCGACCATTTTGTTTTTCTTGGCTTTTTACCTAAGCGAGTGGGGCGAAAAAGAAAGTTATTAAAACAACTAATTAAATTGGATCACAGATTGATTCCTACAGTAGTTTTTTATGAGGCTCCCACTCGACTCTTGAAGACATTGGTTGTGATCAGAGAATTATTCGGCAATGTCCGGTTAGCTGTTTGTCGTGAGTTAACTAAGAAATTTGAAGAGGTGATTCGTGGTCGATTAGATGAAATTCTGCTAGAATTAAACCAAAGAAAAAAAATAAAGGGAGAAATTACTGTGGTTTTTGTTCTAGACTAGCATGGCCGTTGATTTTGACAAAATTAGACAAGCAGCCCTAGCCTCTTTGCGTCATCCAGGTCAAGGAGCTAAACCTTTGCCCAAAGATGAATCTCGGCGTTGGCCCACTGTTTATATTTTTCGCCATACTCAGACATATGATAATATTCGACGAATTTTTTCGGGAAGAAGAAATAGTCGCCTAACTCCAACTGGTATCCGCCAAGCAAAAGAATTAGCCAAAAAACTAAGAGATAAGAAGATCGATTTAATGATCATTTCTCCTTTGATTCGTTGTCGCCAAACGGCAGGAGAAGTTCTTCGCTATCATTCTGATGTTCCCCTAGAAGAAGAGAATCTTTTATTAGAGCGAGATTACGGCTTCCTGACCGGAAAAAGTAAATTGAAATTAATGAGAGAGAGTCCAGAAAAAGCGGTTCTTTATCGTCGATCATGGGATGTTCCCCCACCCGGAGGCGAAAGTATAAAAGATGTATTTGAACACAGAGTTTATCCTTTTTATAGAAAATTAGTAGATAGAATAAGAAAAGGTGGAATTAATGTATCAATTTGTTGCACAAACAACACCATGCGTTTGTTAAGAAAACTCTTTGAAAATTTAACCATTGAGGAGACGCTCACTCTCGAGAACCCCTTCGGCGACTACGCCAGTTATGTGGTCAAATAAGTTTCGATGATTTTTTTGGTCTCTAGAAAACTAATGTACTTTATGGCTCTGATGCCGAGTTTTTGAGCACTCTTAATGTTTTCTTCGGAATCATCAAAATAGAGGCACTCTTCTGGTCTTAATCTTTGCTCACGAAGGATGTTTAAGTATGCTTTTGGGTCAGGCTTAACAAAACCGGTCTCCCAAGAAAAGTACACTTTGTCAACGCTGGAAAATATCTCTGGGAAGTTTTTCCGATAATATTTAGTTCTTTCTTTAAAATTATTCGAGAGGATAAACACTTTGAGACCTCGCTCTTTGAGTTTTTTCGTGTAGTCGATTAGTTTTGGGACTAATTTTTCTCCAGAAAACCAAAAGTTAAAAAATTCTTCTCGATCAATATTGAAGCCAATCTTCTTTAACTTTGGTCGCCAAAGGGCAAAGGAGTCCTCGATACCTGGCTTCCGAGCAATTGCCATTACTTCTTTTAAGATTGGTAATAATTTTTCCCCCGGAATTCCATATTTCTTTTCAACTCTTTTTGTTAAGTATTCGGCTTGCAGAAAAACCCCATTAAGGTCAAAAATTATTGCCTTGATCATATTGTTTCTCCGTAAAATTTGATAAATTTTTTATCTTGCCAATCTAAAATAGCGACATCGGGCATCTTGATCAGTTGATGAATTTCTAAGGGTGAGTAGGGGCAAAATTGCGCTGAGAAAAAGGACAGAATGTTTCCATGGGAAACAATACCAATATTTTTGACTCCCCTATTCTTTTCTTTATTAATGATTTTATTTATCGCTCGCGAAAATCTTTCTAGGGCCTCTTGATGGGTCTCTCCGCCAGCAATTCTCTTGCTTTTTCCAGCGTAGAAGTTTTTTACATTTTCTTCGTACTTTCTTGAGCCAAAAAATTTAATTGTGAATGAGGAGATTTCGGTCAAACAGGGATTTGTTTTGATTGGAATTGCGTTCGGTTTAGCTAATAATAAGGCAGTCTCTAAAGCTTTAGTTTGAAGGCTGGAATAGATCACTTCTATCTCTTTGATCGTCTTGTTTTCGCTTAATTTTTTGGCTAGTTTTACCCCTTCTTTAGAGAGCCCCCAAAGAGGGATAGGGATATCTGCCGTTGGCGAGGTTTTTGAGTGTCTAATAAGAGTTAATTTCATAATTTATTTTATCATAGTCTGTTTATCTTTTATTGTGCTTACTATCTTGTATTCGAAAAGTTGCATGATATAATAAACCGCTATGAAAATAGTAGCTTGGGAAGACCTAAGTTCTCGAGAAAAGGAGTTGTTGACAGAAGCCAAGAGAGCGGCTACCAGGAGCAAGCATAAACGAGGGCACAAGATTGGTTGCATCCTCCTTACTGATCGGGGAAAGAAATTTTATGGGGCTGCTAACGAATGGACTCGGCCGGTGGGCTCAACTTGTGCGGAAAGGATGGCTCTAGACCAATATTACTTTCATCGTCTTGATTCAAAGGTCGGTCGGCCTCAATTAATAGTAATTATTGGCACCTTCAACCGGCATGAGTGGTCTAATGACCTTGTTTGCACCCCTTGCGGTGTTTGTCTTGAAATGATGTTGAAAATGAAGCGAGACTTTGCCCTTAAGCGCTTAGCTTTAATTTGTTCTAACTGGAGTCAAACCCGGATTTTACGGGCTTATCTGGCCGAGCTTTATCCTCACCCACGATTTCGCTGAGGCGATTATACTTAGCCACGCGTTCGCCGCGACAAGGGGCGCCGAATTTGACAAAATCACTTTGATGCTTGAGAGCAAAGTCGACAATCCAGGCATCATTGGTTTCCCGACCTCGATGAGAAACAATGGTTTTAGTCCCCAAACTCTTGGCGATTCTGATTGCTTCTGCTGCCGCTGTAATTGTTCCCTGCTGGTTAGGTTTAATAATTACGGCGTTGAATAATTTTTCTTCTGCTCCTTTTTTGACTTTCTCTTTATCAGTAACGGTCAGATCATCAGCGACGATTAGAATTTCTGGATTAATTTCTCTTACTTGGTGATAAAAATCTTGCCATCCTTGCCAGTCAGATTCGGACAGTGGATCTTCTAAACTAACAATTGGGTAACGTCGCACAATATTGAGAAGGATAGAGGAGTTAATTTCTGAGTGACTGGCAGCAACATCGAGGGCGATCTTTTTGGCTCCTAAAGATTTTAAAAGATCAAGAATTTTTTCGTCATCAAAATTGGGAGGTGAGAATCCCCCTTCACTCCCCACTGTAGTTATAATTCTTTCTTGCTCTAGATAATCTTTAACTCGTTGATAGAATTCAACCCCCTTTTCTATTTGGTCAACAACAATCATGAATTCCTGAATCTTAAGATTTTTGTTGCCGTGCTTTTTGCCCTCAAACATAAGCATCATTAGTGAGGGTAGTTTCTTTGACCAAGGCATAGTGGCACTCTTTATTTTTTGTTTAAAAAAGGCAGCTGAAACAGCCAGAGTGGCATTGCTCCCCCATTCGCCAGTCATCAAAATTTGATCCAATTCTTTCTGGGTTAAATTGAGGTTTTGGATTTTGGGACTGATTTCTTGGTTGATTTGTTCAATTGCTATTTCGGCTGAAACTGCTTTTTTTCTTCGCTTCCGGCAGAGATTCCTGTGGGGACAGAAGCCCTGGTGATTCCCCCATCTGTTTCCAATAGACACTCAACAGTCCAACTCCCAGCCGAATCCAAAATTTTTCTGGCCAGGATTTTTTTAATCTTCATTAATTGAAATCATTATACACCATATCGACCCCAAACAAGCTGACTTTAATATATTAATATATTAAATCATTAAAGTCGAAGAAGGTTTTTATATTGTCCAATATAACCAATGCTTCGTTTAGCGAAACCTCTAGGATTTTCTGGTGATTTTGAAGTCTTTCTTGTTGGTCGCAAGGAAGGTAATTTTAGTTATCAGTGCGCCCGGAGGGACTCGAACCCCCGACCCACGGCTTAATTCGAGCGTTAGCGAGAATCAAGCCGTTAACAATACTAGCTTTGAGCTTTTGAGTAATTATTTTAGCGGGTGCGCCCGGAGGGACTCGAACCCCCGACCCACGGCTTAAAAGGCCGGTGCTCTACCAACTGAGCTACGGGCGCAATCATTGTTTTTAAGCCCTTCGATCAATTTTTCTCTTTTAATTCTACCTCTTCCACTTTTCAAGTATTTTTCTCTTTTTCTTGCCGCGATTCTATTGTTTGCTACTTCATAATACACCAATTTCCATCCCCCTCTCTTATAATAAGTGGTTTTTGTACTCTTTTTTCCTTGGTTATGTTCTCTAATTCTTCGTCTTAAATTATTTGTAATTCCCGTATAATACTCCCCTGTTTTCTGATTACGGATTATGTAAATGTAATACATATCATTTAAAGGCCGGTGCCCCGCCCGACCGCCTGACGGCGTTCAGGCGGGCGGGTCTACCAACTGAGCTACGGGCGCTTCTTAGAATTTGATCAAATGATTCAATGACAAATGATTAAATGACCAAATAAAAAGTAGAGGTCCGGAGGGGATTCGAACCCCTGAATAGCGGTTTTGCAGACCGCCGCGTTAGCCACTTCGCCACCGGACCGCAAGTATTTTTCACCTTTCCTCCAGACTTTAGATACTTCTCTCTTTCTCTAGCACCCTCTTCTGAAAGGCAGGTCGCCATATATGATACTATATTTACCCTCGTTTAATCAATCGATTTTCGGCCCAGGCGATCACTTCTCGGGTCCGTTCGATCGCATCAGGATTAACTGAGATGCTGGTGATTCCCCAGCGGACTAGCTTTTCTATCAACTCCGGGTATTCGGAAGGGGCCTGACCGCAGATCGAGCTAGTAATGTTGTGTTTATTACAAGTTTTGATAATCTTGCGGATTGCTTTGAGAACAGCAGGATGACGCTCGTCAAACTCATAGGCGATTTCACTATTATCACGATCAAGACCCAAAATAAGCATAGTTAGATCATTACTACCAATTGAAACCCCATCAATACCCACTTTAATAAAATCTTCTAGAATCAAAACATTGCTAGGAATTTCTACCATCATCCAAAGCTTAAAGCTGACTCCTCGAGTCAGTCCTTGGCTGGCAATAATTCTTTTAACCTCAAGGAGCTCTTTGGGGGTGCGTACAAAAGGAATCATAAGCCATAAATTTTTAAAACCATACTTGTTCCGTACTTTTTTAATTGCCGCTAGCTCTAATTCAAATACTTGAGGTAAGCTGATATAACGGATGGCTCCGCGGAAACCCAGAAGAGGGTTGGCTTCTTCCGGTTCAAATAACTCTCCTCCCGCTAAATGGCGATATTCATTGCTCTTAAAATCTGTCGCTCGATAAACCACAGGCCGAGGATGAAAAGCGCGGCAAAATTTAAGCATCCCTTGGGCTAATTTGTTAATAAAAACCTGTTCTTTATTTTGTTGAATCAGTTTTTGGGGGTGGATACCGATTTGAGCAATCATAAATTCTGCTCTGAGAAGACCAACACCATCAACATCTCGCCGAGCAATTTCTTTAGCTAGGTCGGGTTCACCTAAATTGACATAAAGCCTCGTCGCCGTCTTAATCTTCTTACTTTTACTTTTACTTTTAACTTCCTTTAACTTTAACTTAAACTTAGATTTAGACTTCTCCAGTTTTCCCAACCAAACTTTTCCTTCGCTCCCATCTACCACCACTTGATCGCCATCTTTTAGCATTTTGGTGGCAATTTTGGTTCCTACCACGCAGGGTACACCCAACTCTCGCGAAACAATAGCCGCATGAGATGTTTGTCCTCCCTTATCAGTGATTATCGCTGCCGCTCGCTTCATTGCCGGAACAAAGTCTGGTGAGGTCATTGTGGTAACTAGAACATTGCCCTTTTTGACCTTGTTAATCTCTTTGGCCTTTTTGATGATGACCACTTTCCCCTCTCCTACCCCTGGACTAGCACCATCTCCGGTTAAAACCAGCTCCCCCTGAATGTTTTTATCTTTTTGGCTTTTGGCTTTTGGCTTTTGGCTTACTGTCGTTACCGGCCTTGTTTGAACAATATAGAAGCGCCCTTTCTCCCAAGCCCATTCAATATCTTGGGGAAAGTAATAATGTTGATGAATTTTTTGGCCGATTTTAGCCAGATTAATGATTTGACTACTATCTAGTTTTTGTAACTTTTGTTTGTTTTTGGGGACAATGGTTTTAATAGTTCGTCCCCTGACCTTGATTAACTGAAATCGCTGTCGGGCGGTACTGGTCTTAAGAATCCGGTAGTGTTCTTTGTCAACTTCATAATGATCGGGAGTGACTATTCCTTGGACAATATATTCTCCTAAACCCCAAATTGCTTCAATAACAATTTTGTTTTTCTGATTGGTAACGGGATCAATGGTAAACATCACTCCGGAAATTTCTGACTGGACCATTTTTTGAACTACCGCTGCCAAACCCACTTTAAAGTGATCAAAGCCCTTTTCTTGGCGATAGAAGATAGCTCGAGGGGTAAAAAGAGAGGCCCAGGCTTGACGGACATGGTTAACCACATTGGCTTCACCCCGGATATTAAGAAAAGTTTCTTGTTGACCGGCAAAAGAGGCGTCAGGCAAATCTTCAGCTGTGGCCGAAGAACGAATCGCCACCAAAGCCTGTTTTAATCCAAAAAGTCCCCCTAATTTAAAATAAGCTTTAACTATTTCTTTACCAATCCGATCAGGAACTGGAGACTTGATAATTAGTTGTTTGATTTGCTCTGAAGCCTGATTAAGTTCTGAAGGATTGTGGACATTAGTGGTTTCCAGAATCGATCTTATTTTTTGACCCAACTGATTGGACTCAATAAAATCAAAATAGGCTCGGGAAGTAACCACAAAGCCATTGGGCACCAAGGAGCCTAAAAAGCTGGTCATTTCGCCCAAGTTGGCCCCTTTGCCTCCCACTAAAGGAATGTCGTCTTTATCGATTTCTTTAAACCAGAGGATATATTGTTGATTCTTATTTCTTTTCATTTTTTCTTCCATAATCGTCTTCTAATCGATAAGTAGTACCTTTTTCTGGTTCCGAGACCTCAAAAAAATAACTGTCAGTTAAAGCGACTAGGCGATGTTTTTGGTACCTATTAATACGATAACCTTTTTGAGATTCCATTGGCAAGTGGTGAATTTTTCCTTGATTATCCTCAAGCCAAATTTCTGCTTGGCCAGAAAAAAGACAAAGGGTTTCTTCCTTTTGGTCATGATACTGAAGTGAAAGGCGGCTGCCTCTTCTGACAAAAATTATTTTGCCTGTATATGACGACTCTTTCCTGGTTAAAATAATTTCCCATCCCCAAGGCTTTTTAACTCTCTTTTGATAGGGTTTCAGAGAAAAATATCTTTTCATCCTGTTTAGCCTCCAATTTTAACTCCAACTTAAACTTTAACTTCTTTTAACTTGAACTTGAACTTGAACTTTAACTTTAGTGAATTATCTCTAACAACCTATCGATTACCTCTTCCCCACCCTGCTCGAATTTCTTTTCGGTGACAAAATCAGCTCCTTTAATTACGCTTTCAGGGTCAGTGGTAATGCCAATTCCGGCCCCCTCGACCATTTCTCGATCGTTAGGATCATTGCCCACCGCCAAAACATTCGCCATGCTAAGCCCCATCTTATTGACCAAGAACTTGAGACCAGCACCTTTATTGAAGACTTTGGGACCGATGTCATAAGCCTCACCACTCCACAAGCAGTAATATTCTTGCTCGGGATCATATTTTCGGACCAGATCCGTAATGGCTGAATCTTCTTCTTGGCAGTGAACGGTAACCAAAAATTGTTTTGGTTCAAAGCCCAAGATATTGGAATTAGTTTGACTTAGACTACGGATAGCTTGTTTAATCCTGGTGCTTTTTTCCAAAAAATGAGAATCGAATTCTCCTAATTGAAAGACCTGACCCTGATAAAGGGTAAAAAGGCCAATTTCTGCCTGAAGGGCAACATTATCCCAAAGAATTTTTTCGTACATTCTAGTAACATAAAGAAGACTTCGACCGCTGGAGAAAACCAAGAAGAAGTGTTTTTTGAGCCGTTGCAGCTTCTCGGCAATCCGATCATTAAGAGTAGCCGTTCTGACAATTAATTCTCCCTGACTTTCTCTAATATAAGTCCCTTCGGGAACAGTAACGCCATCGCAATCAAAACATACTAGCTTGATGTTTTTGATATCTTTCTTAGTGAGCTCTCTAATTAATCTCATCAATAGCTAAATGCTAAATGTTAAATGGCTAAATGAACAAATTAATCAGCTCGTTTTCCAAAGAATTGCCCAATTGGCCCGTTTTATTTTTCCAATCAATCTCAATTAATTCTAAATAAATTTCTCTGATTTCCTCAAGGGCTAATTTCTTAACTTGGGAGAGTAATTTTGATCTTCGCCAGCCGGCTAACTGGAGTTGGTTGGGGGCAGTTTTGGCTAGCAGCATTTCTCTCAGTCGCTTTTCCGCCAAGTAGATAATTAACTCGGGCGGATGAGTTTTAAAAGTTTTTTCGAGAAAATTGAGACAAGTTCTTGAGTTTTGACCAATATTATCTAGGAATTTAAAAAGATTGGGAGGGAGTCTGAAGAGCTGAGTTTTAATTTTGGGGCCTAAAAGATTAATTTTGGCCGGAGGGAGTCTTTTTGCCTCCCAAATAAAAACATCAATTTCTTGAGAGAGCTCTTTAATTAAGGGAAGAATTTTTTTTAATTTTACTTGAGAAAGAGAGAATAATTGATTAAGGACTATTGCCCGGTTGGCAGTGTTAAATAAGCCGCTGGTTAATCGAACTAGTGATTCTGGATCAATTTCTGAATCTGAGAGCGAATCAACTTGATGGTATTTTTTTAAGACACTAAAAAGTTTCTGGCGACTTTGATAATTGTCGTCGCCATGAAATAAATAGATCATCTTTTTTCTTAAACAACCTTATAAACTTGATAGCCCTTCTTAACTGGTTGATCGACTTTCAGGCCTACTGCCATTCCCTTTTCCGCGGTTTCTACTGGTTGATGTTCTACCTGCATTGATTCCACTGTTTGTTCGAATTCCTCTCCTCCGCCAACAATTTTAATGGTATCACCAACACTGACCGCTTCTTCTTCCACTTCGAGGACGGCTACCCCAATCTTATCAAAATAATGAGTAATTTTGCCTACTTTAACATCGGCCATAATTTCTCACCTCCTTTCTCTTTGGAAACAAAGTTTAGCGTGGCAAATGGCGACTCCCAGGGCGTCGGCAGCGTCGTCGAAATGAGTTTTCTTTTTTTCGGGCGCTTTAGCCCCCAAAAGTTGATAAACTGCTTTTTTCATCTCCTCTTTTTTAGCTCGTCCGTTATTAATTACCACCGACTTGATTTTAAGGGGGGCATATTCGGCGATTTTCACCCCCATTTGCACCGCTGCTAATCTAAGTACCCCCATCGCTTCGCTTACCTTCATTGCTGTTTTAGCATTGTTGTAAAAGAATAACTTCTCTATCGCCACGACATCGGGGGTTACTTCTTTCAATAGGCGCAACATTTGCTGATAGATGCTCTTTAGTCGCAGATTGGCCTCTAGTTTTTTATCTGTGGAGATCCAGCCAAATTTTATCAATTTGATTGAGGCGTCGCCATCAACCTCAATTACTCCATATCCCGTTGTTGCCGTCCCCGGATCAATCCCCAAAATTCTCATTCTATTTTCATTTTAGCAGGGATAACAGAATTTCTCCACTTAATGAACCAAAAGAGGAAAAATTAAATACAAATGTTAAATGGCAAATGACCAACTGACTAAATAATGAGTGGGTGCCGCCAGCGGGATTTTTACCACGATCCGTCGGGGCGAACCCGCGATTTAGCTTCGGTGCCGCCAGCGGGATTCGAACCCGCGATCTCCACCTTGAAAGGGTGGCGTCCTAGGCCTCTAGACGATGGCGGCTAGGTAAAAGCTGTTTTAAGGGGAGTTTCTTGGGCCCGCGATCTGGCCGAAAAATCGGCCCGTCCTAGGCCTCTAGACGATGGCAGCCAATACAAAAGCTGTTTTAAAAAAGAGCTTTTTGGGCTCGAGATAGCCTGTCTTAAGTCTCTAGACAACCTTCTCCAATCTGTTGGACATGTTGACCCGTTCTCGGCTGACAATGCTTTTAGCTGCGTATTAGTTGCAATCTGGTTATTGCCGCCTTGAATGCTTCAGGCTTCAAGTAATGTCCTCACCGTCAAAAACAAAAATCTCCCCTTATTAGTTTTTGGTAGAATTTCTCACTTCGCTGTCTTTTAATAAAGTACTCGAATTTTCTGGCTTCTTTCAAGGTGCTGAACGATTTATGATAGACCAACTCTACCGGCCTTTTGTTTTTAGTTGCTTTGCTTTTTCCTCGTTGATGCTCAGAAATGCGCCTTTTAAATTATTTGTGCTCCCTATGTAATAGTTGCCATTCGCGCATCTGAGAATGTAAACGTACCCGCGCATCTTTATATTATATCGAACTCGCGATCTGGCCGAAAAGTCGGCCCGTCCTAGGCCTCTAGACGATGGCGGCCAGATTGATGTGGTTATACAATTCTGTTCGAACTCATTTTATCAAAAATTCTTGAGAAAGAGAAGGTTTGCCGCGCCTTCGACACGACTTAACCCACCTAGCGGCTCAGCCCCGCTAACGCAAAGAGAGTCGCTTCCTGCCCTATGCCGCAGCAGGCGGGCAAAAATTTTTTTTCCTCCTTAAACCCTCTCTATTTTTGCCTGCTTACTTGGGTTTTGTTGCTGAAAAATTTTTTGGCGGCGGGGCTAAAGATAGGTGGTTTTAGTCTCTTAAATAAAGATAACTAGAATTCCTAACCATACCTCTCATATCAAGAGCATATTTTTCTGGTAAGTCATCT
Organism: Candidatus Shapirobacteria bacterium; assembly: GCA_027021145.1. Classification (GTDB taxonomy): domain Bacteria; phylum Patescibacteriota; class Microgenomatia; order UBA12405; family JAHJSD01; genus JALUUX01. The sequence continues at coordinate 6,186 of JALUUX010000100.1, read as the reverse complement.
TTTTCTTCTAGCTCCCAATAAGGGTGGTACGGTTCTTCTAGCTCGCGGTTGGTCAAAAGAATAACAGGAATTTTGTCTTTTTGTAATTGTTTGAATAACTCAATTTCTTCATTTGTAAATTCTTTAGCAACCTTAGAAAAGACGAGATAACAATTAATCCCAATTTTATTTACCATCTCTCTTACCATTTTTAAATTTTCAATATCTTCCTTATTAATGGCTCCGCCTTCACTTTTACATTCACCAATCGCTAATTGAATTTCATCACCTCTCTCATATTGTAAAACTACAAAATCAGCTTCACATTCTTTCTTATTTTTAATTCTTAACTTCAATGACGGAGAATATATAAAACCTGATGGATCAAGAATTCTCAAAAATACTAGGAGAGTTAAAATAACAGGTATGGCCCCCTCTTGGTTATTGTCTTTTGCAAAAAGTCCGCTTTTTCTGAACTTCCAATCACCCCTGTTATTTAATTGTAAACTAGTTTTATTTTCGTCCCCGCAGTAATTACATATCCAAATATCGTCAATTTCCCTTAAAGAAAACCAATTAGAAAGTTTGCAGTGATTGCATATAAGCTCAAGCCCTGCTCTAAGAAAATCTTTTTTTAATAAAAAATTGAATACATCAGGAGATGTTAATTTTGACTTCTCCCTTGCTTCAATATAAAGTTTTTCGTGTTTTTTAAACTCCCCATCATTCCAAATGATTTTAGTAGCTTCACCCTTGGTAACAAATGTATCGGATTTTAAATTTTGTAGTAATTTTCTAACTCCTTCTATTTTAAAAATCCCCCCTCCATCTACACCACCCAATTTTTCTATGATTCTTTTTGTAATTAGTCCTGCTTGGCTTATCTCGGATTGTATATCTGCCAACTCAAAAATTTTTTGAATGATAGATTGATGTGAGATGGGATACAAAAACAGAGAATTATCACCAGCTCTTATTATCTTTGCTATTCCATTTTTTTCTACTCTTAACGCGAATGGGTCAATAGCTATTTCTATACTGTAGAATTCGTTTAATTCTTTAATAAAGGGTGGCTTCAAAGTATGCTCTGGATAACCAAATTCTCCAATTGGGTCAATCGAGATTGCTAAATGTTCATGGTCTGTGTCCCTTGTTTTTTTAACAATGAATTTCTTTTTCGGAAGGCTAACAGATACTACATACCGATTATATGATTTTTCTACACTACCTAATATATGTTCCCACCCAAAATAAAAAGCGGTGGGCTTAATATTTAATCCATTCCAACTAATCTCATCACATTTATAGTAAACAAAACGCTTTTTAGTTTTAAACTTTTTGATTATGTTTTTAATTTCATCATCAGAACAACGATAATATACATTGATAAAATCATCCCCAATACCAGATTTTTTATTAGAAGACTTTTCTAATATTTCAACTACCTTATTAATAAAATTTTTAAATCTAGTTATTTTATTCTTAGGTAGAAATTCTACAAATAAACCAGAGGCTCTGATATTCCAAAAATACAATAAATCTTTAAAGTCGTTATGGTCTCCAATATAAATACCGTCATCTCTCCATGTGCCACCATATCCTTGTAGTTCTAAACCGGTTAATGTGATAGGTGTAACAGCGCTAGCTAGATTCTTTTTAAGTTTAAGAATATTATCAGGTTCTAATTTAATTTCTTGTGCATGTAGGCCCCTCAAAAAGGCTGATTCAAAATCGTCCCTTAAGTTATACTCTTGAGGAAAAAATCCAAATAATATTGAGAAAAGATTTTTTAAATCATCTCCACCTTCCCACTTTACCAATACGCAATTGCTTTTATGCTTTTCAGGTTTGTGTTTAAATTCTCTTTCCCAATAATAGCGGATCGTATTCAGTGAGCTTAAATATCCCAAGATATTTTTCTTGGTATAGCAGTCTTCATAAAAAATATTTTGAGCATAATGTCCGGGATCACGAAGTAGGGGATATTTTCTCATTAATTCATTAATCTCATTTGTGTGAGATACAGGAAACAACACATCCGCCGAAAAAAGACTGATTAATTGCTCCGCGAACCTTGTGTTTTTAGATACGGGAATAATCGGATTATAAATACCACCCCAAAGCAAGGTATTAATGCCTGCGGATTTAACTAAATCCTCAATAGAACCATCACGAACTAAGAAACCAATTTTTACTGGTCTGTATTTAATTGAGAGACTGATAGATGCCATGACTCTACTCAAGTTATTCTGCAATAAATTCAAAAGTTTTATTCACTCGTGGTACTGTTTGATAAATAGAGGTTATAGAATCCAAATCTAAATTATTTCCATAGTAATAAAGTAAATCTTGAGTTAGGTCTTCAATAATGTTGATAACAAAAAGCGAATACCTTGTGTCGTTTAAGGGAGATAGGGTTTTGTCTGATTGGAAAGATCCGTCTTCTTTTGAAAATCCAATCACTTGATTTTTTATCTGCTTTAATCCAGACACTAATTTCCTCAACTCATTTTCTTTTAGTTCTACTCGCGGATAAAGAAAGTCTAAGCTATATACTAGCTGAAATAACTCGTAAGAGTTTAACTTCTCATCTATGAAAGATAGAAGATATATTAACCACAAATTAGCATTCACTGGTGTTTTCTCTATGTGGTTAAGAGTAAAGCATACCTTAAAAAATCCATCCAAGCTTTTAGGTGCGATCTTTAATATTTTCTCTTCGTCGATAACTTGCTGTAATAAGTGAGATAATTTTTCTTTTTCAATCTCAATGGCTTCGTGTTGGAAGTTGAGTATAAAGATTTTTTTATCTATTAGCTCACAAACAAATTTAAGCTTATCGTCTTTTTTCAATATTTTTTCAAACTTATCTCTAGAAACTCTAAAAACTGGAGCATTGCCCCAGGCGGCAGCGACCGTTTGCGTAGAATTGTTAACTATCCAGGCAGGGTCCAAAAGAGCATATTGATAGGTTGGCTTAATGATGTATAAGATTTTTGTATCTTCTTTGGGAATCCTTTTCTTTAATTTTCTATCCTTTGGAGCAATCTTGGAAATTTTAAAATCATAAGCATTTAATTCCTTCTTTGCGTATTGAAATTCTATATACTTAATCTCTCCATTTGAGTATTTAACAATAAAATCTGGGTCCCTTGTTATTCCTCCCTTTCTCAAAAACCATATAAACTTATCACCTCCGAACTTTTCTACAACAGCATTTTTATTTTCTTCCCGAATTTTCTCTCTAAGCCAAGGCAAAACTTCCAGCTCTGCGATGGCTTTTTGTTTCATATCTTTGCGATACTCAAGATAGGTCCTTGATTTGATATCACTTGATTGGGCGTATATTGTTTTTGTGTCTAAATTCATAGCTTTAAATAAATAGCCTAGCTTGGTAGTTGTTTAAACTTTTGATTGCGACCTCTGCTATTTCAGGTACTATCTCATAACCAACACCATTTCTTTTGAGATCAACAGCTGCTTTTAAGGTAGTTCCACTTCCTAAAAATGGATCTAACACTACCTCCCCCACAAAAGAAAATGCTTTTATAATTCTATAAGGCAATTCATAAGGAAAGGGAGCAACATGTGATCTATTATCTCCGCTATTTTGGGGTTTCATTGTCCAAACATCGGTATTTTTTATACTTAGCCAGAATTCTTTATCAAGCTTGGATTCCTCTTTTTGTTTTTTAGTTAGATGCCCGTATTTATTAAAACCTTTCTTGTCTGGCTTATTAAATTCCAGGATAAATTCATGCATGTTGTTTATCAATATTCCTCCTGGATATGGATATGTCCCAAAATGAGCTCTAACTCCATTTGTTTTATGCCAAATAATATCTCTTTTGAAAATAAAACCAATTTTCTCCATCAGGTCTATAGTTCTTCCAACTAAATTTAGGGACCTAAAACCATTACTATTATCTCTCACCGGAAGATTCATAATATTTATGAAGGCTTTTCTGCCGGGCTGTAATACCCTAAAAACCTCTTTCCATACAATACCTATTTTTTCAAACCATTCATCTAGATCATGGATATTGCCCAAGTCATTTTCTATGGGTTTTTTAGTGTACATTTTAGCGTCAAAATAAGGAGGTGAGGTAATCATCAAATGGACCGAGTTGTCTTCTAGATCTTCCATTTTCATTGCGTTTTTTACATAGATCTTCTGGGTAGTGCCGTTTATGCTTAGTATGTTTTCCGTTGGAATGTTTTTCTTTTTAGTTTTTCTACTCTGATAAGGATATTCCGCTTCATACTTTTTTAATTCTTTCAAATCAAATCTTTTTTGACCGCTTGCAGCTATAATACATTTAATTTTTTTAGCCCTAACTAAACCGTGTAGTTTCTGCACGGTAATGCCTAAGTATTTTGCCGCTTCTGTAGATGATAAATATTTTCTTTCTTTGTAATCGTTCATAGGTATTATTTACGAAATAAATCACTAATTGGCACACCAAGAGCTCTAGCAATTTTTTCCAGCGTCTTCAGGGTTTGGTATGCTTATTATGAGCTACTTACTGTAATGATAATCAGTTTCTAAATCAGAATCAACAAAAATAAATCCGGGAAGTTTCCTTTTTTGTTGCGCGCACAGGTGGATGGGGCAAGCGCAATACCTCCCATACCCCGCCGCCAGAAAATTTTTCAGCAATAAAGTCCAGAAGTCAAGTTTTGGTGCGCCCGGAGGGACTCGAACCCCCGACCCTCCGCTTAAGAGGCGGGTGCTCTACCAACTGAGCTACGGGCGCAATCATTGTTTTTAAACCTTTCGTCAATTTTTCTCTTTTAATTCCATCCCCTCCACTAAAGGCGGGTGCCCCGCCCGACCGCCTGACGGCGTTCAGGCGGGCGGGTCTACCAACTGAGCTACGGGCGCTTCTTAGAATTTGATCATTTGATCATTGGTCATTTGTTGTTTTTTGTCGCTCACAAGAAGGCCGAGGTTTCGGCCATGAGCGAACAAAAACAAGCTTTTCTGCTAGGAATACCACGGCCTCTCAGACAGTGGTAGTTTATTATAACCAGAAACCCTAGTAATTTAAAGTAGTTTTTTCTTTCCCTTCTTAAGAGGTTTTCTGAGGTAATAAAGCTTGGCCCGGCGAATCCTTTTTCGCGGTTTTTTCACTACTTTTAAGTCTTTGATCCAGGGAGAATTTAGGGGAAAAATTCGCTCCACTCCGACTTTATCGACCGCAATTTTGCGCACGGTAAAAGTTTTGCTCTCTTCTCGCCCTCGAATGGCAATTACTATTCCTTCAAAAGGTTGGGTTCGTTCCTTTTTGCCTTCTTCTAAAATTTTATAGAGGATTCTGACAGTATCCCCCACCTGGAATTCGACCTTGTCTTGCCAAGTTGCTTTAATCGCCATGATTGGAATTTTAGCAAAGAATCTTTTCAATTTCCAGCTCGAGCTCTTGACTCCACTTGACCCCAAAACTTAGTTTTACCTCTCGCCCATTGGGAAATCTAATTATTCCCCAATCTTGACCAGGATGCTGCTTTAAAAGTTGATTGAGCTGAATTAATTTTTGACCATTAATGCCGGCTGGAATTTCGACGACAAACTGTTGTCCTAGTGATTGGTTGTTAGCTTGAGGGTTGTTGGGGTCAAGAATCTTTTCCGCAATGATCGAGATCTTGTCTTCTCGGCGCTCAATTTTTACTTCGACTAAAAGTAGTTGCTCTAAGCGCAGCCGGTCTTTATTAGATTCAAACTGATTGGGAAAGACCACTAATTCGATTTGACCGGTTTCATCTTCTAGACCAACGAAAGCCATTTCTCGGCCCCCATTTTTAGTGGTGATAATTCTTAATCGACTAATAACGCCGCCCACTCGAGCTCGGCCTCGGTCCATTTCGGCCACCTGGTAGAGTTTATGAGTAATCACTTCTCTTAATTGATTTAATCTTTGTTTTAGAGGATGTTCTGTTAGATAAAGACCAAGCATCTCTTTCTCCAGGCGGAGGAGTTCTTCTCGAGAGAATTCCTCGACTTCCACCAAGTTATCTCGATTGGGTTTAATTTTTTCCTCTTCCTGCTGGGCAAAAAGACCTACTTGCCCATTTTGAGCTTCCTTTTGTCGTTTTTCTGCCTGCTCTTTAATTCGATCGAGGCTGGCCAACATGGCGCTCCGCTTGCCAAAGCGATCCATGGCCCCGGCCTTAATTAGACTCTCAACTACTTTTTTATTCACTTTT
>JALUUX010000099.1 GCA_027021145.1 Candidatus Shapirobacteria bacterium | reverse complement strand
CCAGGATCTGAGTTTTAAACTGAGTCTCAGAAAATTTTCGCGCCCAGCGACGACAATCAGCAGCCGAGAAACTAGTCGCTTCTAGCTTCTTAATCGCCGCCACCAAACTCTCGACCGTCAACTGCCTGAAAAAAAGCCCGGTTTTACCCTCAAGGATCGTTTCCTTGGCCCCGCCAGAATAATAGGCAATCGTCGGCTTGCCAAAAGCAGCCGCTTCCAAGGGAACAATACCAAAATCTTCCTGCTCTACTGGAAAAATAACTGCTCGGCATCGCTGATACAACTGCCAAAGTTTTCGATCAGAAATTCGACCCAAATAATTAATTTTGCCCTCCTGTTGGGCCAGGGCTTCTACTTGCTTTCGCATTGGTCCATCACCGACGATGACTAATTTCCGGCCCAATTGTTGACAAGCCTTAATCGCCAATTCTGGATGCTTATAGGCCACTAAACGACTAACATAAAGATAAAATGATTGCTGAACAGTAGTCGGTGCCTGAATGTTAGTAGTTGGTAATTTCTGGATCACTGGAGGCGGAATCACCACCGCCTCGCGGCGATAAAATTTTTTAATTCGCGCCGCCACCTCTTGGGAATTAGCCAGAAAATAATCCACTCGCTGACTACTTAAATAGTCCCAAAAGCGCAAAAAATGGTTAACCACAGCTGCATAAACCCTCACTGGCCAATATTTCTGCCAAGGCCGAGCCCCAGGATAATAATAAAGAAACCGCGGCGGAGTATGACAATAACAGATATGAAGAGTGTCTGGCTTGGCAATAATTCCCTTGGGAATTGCCCAAGCGGAAGAGGAAATCACCAAATCGTAGGCAGAAAAATCAAAGCTTTCCCAAACTAAAGGAAGTAAGAATCGAAGAGGCGAAATTAATTTCCGAGCCCCAGGAATCTTCTGAAACCAAGAAGGTCTTAAATCCCAACCCTTAAAATAAGCCCAATGTTTGCCCAAAGCTTTGGGATCAACCAAAGCTAAATAAACTGGCGCCTCGGGCCAAATCTCATGGAGCGCCAATAAAACTCGCTCCGCCCCGCCAAAAGTAACCAAATAATCATGGACCAAAGCGACTTTTAATTTCCTCACGCTCTTATTCTACCTCATTCTCTCCTCCTCCTTCCCGCCCCCAATCAGACCAATCACCCCAATCACACCTAAATAACCTAAGTAACCTAGTTGACTTAAGCAACCTAGGCAACCCACAAAACCCTACTTAACATTGGAATAACAGCACTGCCTTAAATCTCCCAAAAAGCAAAATTTGACAAAATTTTCTTCCCTTTATACAATTCGATTAATTACTAAAATTATTCAATTTTATCTATGATCAAACGAGTTTCGGCTTACGAAGCCAGAACCAAATTAGGTGAGCTAATCAATTTAGTCTACTACCAGGGAATGGAGATCGTTGTCGAACGAATGGGCAAGCCAATGGCTAAACTAATACCCATCGACAAGGCCAGCAACAAACAACCTCAGCAACTGTTAGACCTGGCCGGAGCCTGGGATAACAAGGATGGTCAAATAATCAAACAAACAGCCAAAAGAATGCGGGCCAAGTCTAAATTAATTGCTTAGCTATGGGCTACTTGCTGGATTCTGATATTATTATCGACTTTCTCAAAAACAAAGAGTCAGCTGTTTCTCTTCTCCAGCAAATAGGCGACCAACAATGGTTTATCAGCATCATCTCTTGGCTGGAAATTCTTTACGGAATCGAAAAATCGACTCGGCCTAAAAAACGAAGAGGGGAATTTGAAAAGTTCCTTTCCCTCAGCCAGACCAGTATTTTGCCCCTGGAAAAGAAAGTTGGCCGCCAATTCATTCGCTTAAAAGTCAATTTAGAAAAGAAAGGTCAACGCCTAGCCGATTTCGATCTCTTGATTGCCGCCACTGCTTTAGGGCACCAACTAACTCTTGTTACCGGCAACAAAAAACACTTTAACCGGATCAATCACTTAAAACTACTCTAGTCGAGATCGACCTTGAAGTTTTCCAACAAATTGGTTGATGTCAACCCGTTTTGCTAAAAAGAGTTAAGGGAGTAAAAATTACCAAAATTTCCCCCTCCTACCCAACCTAAGCAACCTAGTTAACCATGGAGATTTTCCCGAGCCGAGATAAGCCTAATTTTTCGCCCATTACCCTTATCCCAGTCAAACCCTTTAATTTGAGAAATACCTAATCTTTTTCTATTGGACAGAAATCACTCTATCAAGAGTTTGTTATAGGAAAGTCACTAGCTTTTAGGGCAAAAATCAGCGTTATCGTTTATCTAGGCAACAAAATTTAAGAAACCATCTTGATTGATCACCTTCAGCTTGGTGGCCTCAGGATAGGCCTGTTTAAACTTTAACCATCCTTTTGGTTTTATCTTCTTGAGCTTGAATTCATAAGGGTGGATTCTTCCCTGACGCCATTCGATCAGATCTATTTCCTGATCATACCTAGTGCGCCAGAAAAAATAATTGCTTTGGACTCCTCTAAGAGCTGCCCGCTTCAGTCTTTCGATAAAGAGAAAATTTTCCCATAATTGGCCTTTATCAGCCCGTTTTTGCCAGGGAGTAAAGTCTTGGATTAGGGCATTTCTTATTCCCAGATCAACAAAGTAGTATTTCTTACTTTTTTTAAGCTCGTTTCTTAAATTGCGGCTAAAACTAAATAAAGAGATAATAATAAAACTCTTTTCCAGGAGCCAGAGATACTTCTCGATTGTTTTTACATCTGTCCCCAGCTCTCGGGCCAGTTCATTCCAGGAAACCAAATTACTGATTTGAAAAGCTAAAAGCTGCAGCAGCCTTTTTAAAAGAAAAGGATAGCGTAAGTTTTCCAAAGTCAAGATATCACGCAGCAAGTAAGATTCGATAAGTTCGCTTAAAAGGAGTTGTTTTTGTCTTTTTTGGGGAGTGAGAAAAATCTCAGGATATAAGCCATAAACAAGAATGTCTTCTAATTCTTGTTTGAGCTCAAAATCATTTCGATAATAAGTTCTTCGCAGTTCATAAATTGAAAAGGGATAAAATTTAATCGTTAGCTTTCGGCCAACCAAGGGTTCTCCTACTTTATGAACAAGGTCCAGGCTGGCCGAACCAGTAGCTACTATCTTCAGGTGAGGATGAGTATCAATAAGAAGTTTTAGTGAATAGCCCACTTGGGGAATAAAATGAACTTCATCAATGATTAGTAAATCTACCCCTTCGACAAATTCACTTAATAGTTTTTGGTCTCTTGAAGAGAGGATTTCCTGGATTTTTAAATTATCTCCTAAAACAAATTTGACTCTCTCTTTATTTGCTTTTTCTTTCAAAAACTGATGAAGAAAAGTAGTTTTTCCTGCTCTTCTTGGACCAACAATCAAACTTATCTTTCCTGGTAAAATAAGTTTTTTAAGTTGGTTAAGATACAACCGCTTAACTAGCATTGGCAACAATTTTAGACTTTTACTCCAAAAAAGTCAAGATTTTTTTGGAATGTCAATCCAAAATAGTCGGTACTTAACCAGCCAATCTTACTAACTCTCCGTCACTGATCCATTCCACCAGGGAGAAACAAACGAAACCCTGATGCCATACAAAATTTGACACATCCATGTTGAGTTGCTACAATATAGCAAATATTATATTCGATCCCGTCTTTAAAAAATAATTCAGAGGGAATAAATTATGGAAAGACCATTTCCCATAGAAGAAGAGTATAAATCGCCTGTAGAGAAGGCTTGGGAAGCAGTGGGTTTTTTCCCAGAAAGCGACCGACCGCAGTTTTGTACTCCCTGGCTTACACCAGGTAGATACCTCCTGGGAACCCTAGAGCTATATAGCCGAATATCCAATTCGGCTGAAGGGGGCTATGCGGGGGGTGTAGTTGATACTCTTAGGAGAGCACTAAGGGCAGGAGTGCGCTCAGGATGTCTTGGAGCTGAAGGACAAGAGAAAGAGATAGTATACACAATGGCCCTAGGAAGAGAGGTCCGCTATCCAGAAGGCGTTGATCCGAAAGAGAATCCAGAGGCAACAAGGGCCGTAATAAATGCATTAAAAATGTTTGCAAGAAAAATGATAGCAGGAGAAGGAGTACAAGCAGAAGGTAGAAGGGCATGGAAATTACCAGAAATAAGACGGGAGGGCCGCCGACTAGCAGCCCAACTTGACTTGCTCGAAATGCTAATCGATGATAGCGTCTCTCCGTTTGAAACGGCAGAGAGAATGACACTTTTTCTTGAAGACGGCCCTGAACTCGAGAAGAGACTAAAGAAGCGCTATGGTTAAAGTTTGGCACTAGCAGTTGATATGAAAGAATTAAATCCAAACGATTATTCACTTATCGGGAAGTTTCCAGAATCCACGACTCTAGTGAGGAGAGAGGGGCCGGGAAGGCTAGTCATTGAGGGCGGGAACAAAAATCTAGTGCGGGTTAGGGAACCAAAACCAGCTCCACTAAAGCCAACCTCAAAACTAATAAAAATAAAACAATAAGGAGGAGAAGAAAGTTCTAAGCCCTGGCTTCCAAATCAGAAGATAGCGCTTATTCTCGCATCCTTTCAATCAATAAAGTCAAGTCTTGACTAGCCAGCTAAATATTTTCTTTGGGCAAAGATAAGTTGGCTCCCCAATCAAAATCTTTCTCTAGTCAAACAAGCCCATCTGTCGTTTTTGATTTTGAGAGCCAAGGATTTTATCAACCCGTTTGACTAGGGAGGGAAAAACCAAATCAATGTTTGGAGTCCTTAGTTGGTCAGAAAGCCTATTTCCTGATGCTAATAGAGATGGAAAAGTAACTCCACCCAATTCTGGTTATCTAGTTAAAAATTGGGAGAAATAATACTTCTGTTTATCTTGCAAACACTTCCAATATCTACAGTGCAGTAATATATCACCATGTCGAAAACGAAATAGACTTCCTTGCTTTTTGGATCCTCTAGGGCAATTAGTAAATAGACACCCCCTTCTCGGTCTCAATTTTTTAGCAGGCTTGAAGACAAAGTCAATTTCTTAGGTGGTTTAGCTTGCTTGATTAAGGCGTTTTTCTCCAATTTTCCAAAAAGTAACAAGGTTTAAGAGGTATACTTGGCTAATCTTTAATCCAAAAAAAGTCCAGCATGTTGATTTCTTCATCAGAATTATAATCGAACCCATCGATTTTCGTTTGGTAAAATCTAAGTAGCTGCTTTCTCACTATAGAATTATCTCTAAAAACTAATTTCTCAGAAAGAGCATAGCTAATCCCACTAGCATCAATGTTTATGTGACTAGCTGATTGCCCGTTTGCGTGTATGCCAAATCGAAGAGGCAAGATGGGAGTGTCATAGCTTAGGGCTTCAGACCAGAAAGGCAAATCTTCTAAGTAGCGATATTTGTTTATTACTAATTGGCTTTTTTCTCTTTGTCCACTGATTTTGAAGCCTCGAATTATATGGCCCACTTCCCCGGTATACAGACCAGGTCCCTGCCAATCTTCTCGACTACACCAGCTACTTCTAGCAGTCAAGCTTATGGAAGTTAAGCCATAGGGTCCAAGAAACTCCCTCTCGAAAACTTTCACTAATGCATTGATTTGTTGGTCATTTAATAACCCTCGGTACTCGAGTAAATGAAAGGTCGGTGCCAGTTTGAAAAAGGAAGCCTGGGGAGACTCAAGCTTTTGTCCACTATTGGTATAGAGAACAAAGCTTTTAAACCATCCTTTTTCCTTAGACCAGAGATACTCAGAAAGATCGCTAGCTACTTGTTGGGCCTTTTGTCGATATATAGTTGGTTCTCCGATTGCTCTTAACAGATAGTCGGCCCAAATATAAGCTGCGTATCGATCGCCATTGGGAACAGGTACTACCCCATTGTAACGGCTTCCTAAATTACAGTGAATTGATAGCTCGTAAAGCTTACGATCATCTCCACAGTCAACTAGACTTGTTTGTCTCCAGTATCCTTCATAGGGATAATCTGCTAGAAGCTTTATCCAGCTGGCTATTGATTTTCCCGCTACTTTTTCATATAAGATGCCTAGATCTTTTGTTAACTGAACATAATCTAAAATTGTTCTTATAAGGGAAACGGCATCGTTGGCATATATTAAATCACAAAGGTGATGATTAAAAATAGGATCATATGCTCGACATCCTAAAGAGAAAGCTATCAAGCCCCGTCTTATCTGTTCCTTGAGTTGAGTCGGCTCGTATTCTGCTAGCAGACTACTATATCGGGAGAGACTCCAATTATATTGGGCCATTGACTGCCCAAAGCCAGCAGCATAAGAATAGAAAACTTTGTCCTTAGGACAGAAGTAATCATTGCAATTTTTGCTAAAGTCCCAGCGGTTAAGCAAGAAATTCACTATTCCTTGCCAGTAGAGTTTTTTATACTTGGGGGCTATTAATAGGGATTCAGTTTTGGCTTTTGTCAAGAGTCTGTTCCAATAATTATCACTTCTTTCTTCCCAAGTTTGCGAACAGGGATCGTTTGATAATAGTGTTTTCATTTCTGCTTCTTCCCGCGAGTCGGCTCCTCCCATCAAGAAGACGGCACAGATTTTCCTCTCCTGATTAGGAAGAATACTAAGGTCATTACTGATTGCTGCTAGTGAGCCCGGGATTTTTTGGCTATCTCTGTTTTGATTAGAAAAGTGGCCTAAGGTAGAACGAATTTCGTTGGCAAATTCTTGAGTATTATTAACAATCACCCAAGAGTTTACTCTGTTAACAAAAAAGGCAATAAATGCTTTTTTTGATTTGTTATAAAAAAGGAATTTTCTTTGTCCGCTTTTTTTAAATAAGCCAGAAGTGTCGCCTGGCGAGTTTAAATTCCATGCCCAAGAAAATCCTTTTGGTCCCAGATAATTGATGCTACCGATGCCTACAAGATATGCAGTAGTTAAATTAAGTGTTTTATTAGTCAAATTGCGAATAGTGATTGAATGAGCTATGCCACGTTGGTCTATTAATGGTATCTTTTTACTTACTACTTCAAATTCTTCATACTGAGCAACTGTTTCTAGTTTAGAAGGATGCCAGAAAGATCTTGTAGGATCTGCTGGTTTTTCCCAAATAACTTGGCCATCTATTACAAAGGCGAGGCTAGTAAAGAACCCTTTTAGAGGGTCCTTCTCTTTTGTGAAATCGAAATAAGTTGAGTAAAACGGGGGAGACCACCAGCTGCCTAGATGACCTGGGTAAAAGAAATTAGAAGAATCGGGAAATTCACTGAAAATAATTTGGTTGCCTTTAACCTGAATAGCATCGGTACTCTTTAAATAATTCATTAAAGTAGCATAGGAAACCTTGAAATCGGAAATTGTTTTAACACTGTCAGCACTAATTATTCTGGGGTAGAAGAGGAAAGTCAAAAAACTAATAACAAAAATAAGACATAATTCAAACTTTGGCTTCATCATAACCTAGTTAGCCTAAGTAACCTAAGTAACTTACCTTCTAAATTCGTCAATCCGTAAATTCGTAAATTCCTCCTAATCAATTGCTCCAGGTTCCAACCTAGCTAAAACAACCCCATTTGTCGTCCCCGCTCTTGAAAATCAACCATTTTATCAATCCGCTTAACTAGGGAGGGAAAGCCCAGGTCTTTGAGAACCTGACGCAAGTTCTCTAATTTTTGCTGACTCCAACAAGCTTGAGAGAGTTTAAATTTAATCGGCGCCTGACGATTAATTAAAGCCAACCGATAGGAGAGCTCTGCCGCTTGGCGGCCTTGCTCTAATTTCTCCCTCAATCTTGAATCTATCTCATCCAGGTGTGGCCAAATTTTCTCAAGACGACCAAATTTTGCCAATAATTTCCCTGCCGTCTTTGGTCCAATTCCTGCCACTCCCGGATAATTATCTGATGGATCACCGACCAACGCCTTATAATCAACCACCTGCCCGGGCCGGACACCCAATTTCTTCTCTACCTCCTCTGGCCCCACCAGCTCAGCTCCACTAATCCCCTTACTCAAGAGAAAAAGCTTAACTTGATCATCGACTAACTGCATTAAATCTTTATCCCCGGTAACGACAACAATTTCCCCAGTTTTAAACCTTATCTTTTTGGTTTTTGGTTTTTGGATTTTGGATTTTTCAACTATCGTCCCAATCAGGTCATCGGCCTCGAAGCCGGGCTGGATCAAAACTAGAATTCCCGCTTTCTTTAACGCCGTTCGAGCAAGCTCGATTTGTTCTCTCAGCTCATCAGCCATCTTGGGCCGATTAGCCTGGTAACCAATGAATTGTTCGTGCCTAAAAGTGGGTCCGGGGGCGTCAAAACAGGCAGCCAAATAATCTGGCTTAAGTTCGTCGATTGCTTTTAAAAGCATGCTAAAAAAGCCGTAAACAGCATTGACTAGCTGACCTTTTCGCTTGAAGTTCGGTTTTGGCAGGGCATGATAAGCCCGGTGAAGAATAGCATGAGAGTCAATCAAAACTAAAGCCATAATCAATTATAACTCAGTCCCCTCGCCTTGCTCCTCAACTAGATCTCCTTTAAAATGAGATTATCATGGAACAACACCCCATTCCTCAACAAATCTCTTCTTACGAATTCCGTCTCGTTGGCAGCATGACTCTGCGCCAATTCTTCAAATTAGCTGGAGGAGTTATTATTGCCTTTATCTTCTATGCCAGCCACCTTCCTTTTTTTCTCAAATGGCCTGGCGCTTTAGCTTCAGTTGGCTTGGGCATTAGTCTCGCTTTTATTCCCATCAATGAACGACCTCTTGAGGTTTATATCATCGCCTTTTTAAGAAGCGTCTTTAACCCCACTATTTATCTCTGGCAAAAACAAACTAATCAAATTGATCTTCTAGAAACTAGCTTTCGGGCTCAAGAACAAGAAGAGACCGAAGAAGAACCTCCTTTACCCTCCAAAGCTCCTCAACTAGAAGAATTTCTGGCCTCGTTGCCTTCGAGTCAACAACCTGCTTCCGCCTCAGTCGCCCCTCCAGCCCCACCGCCTCCTTCCCCAACTCCAACTTCAACTCCAACTCAAACTTCCCCTCTGATCCCTTCCTCTCATCCCAACCGCAACCCTCCTCCCGAACCACTCGCTTCCTCCAAAGCCCCCCCATCAGCCGTCCAGGCTGAATTTGGCCAAATTCCTCTGCCAGAACCACCGAAAACAGCCAATATCATTGTTGGCATGGTGACTGACGCTCAGGGCAAAATTGTTGAGGACGCCATTGTTGAAATCCAAGACAATCAGGGCAATCCTGTTCGGGCCTTACGCACCAATCGCCTAGGACAATTCCAAACAGCCACTCCGCTCGCCAATGGTGACTATCTCATCCTCACTGAAAAAGAAGGTCATCAATTTGATATACTGAAAGTTAAGGCTGAAGGCAAAGTAATTCCGCCAATTAGAATCCGAGCCAAAAATTAATCTTATGGATCTCAATAAAATTGCCATCAAAGGCACCACTCAAGATCATCTCTTAATTGAAGACATTCGGGATGACCTCGTCATCCTCAAGGACGGTACTTGCCTGATGATTCTAGAGACCTCCTCGGTCAACTTTGACCTGCTTTCTGAAAAGGAGCAAGAAGCGATGATTTATGCTTATGCCGCCCTGCTTAACTCACTCACTTTTCCCATTCAAATCGTCATTCGCTCCACCCTCAAAGATGTTTCTTCTTATGTCGACCGTCTCAAGCAGCAAGAGGTTAAAACCCAGGATCCCTTGCTCAAAAAACAAATCGCCTCTTATCGCCGCTTTGTTGAAGAAGTGGTAAAAAAGAACAATGTTTTGACTAAGTCCTTTTACCTAGTTGTCCCCTTCTTTGCGGTTGAACTGGGAGTTCATGCTGCCGCCAAAACCAGTTTCCCCCTACCCTTTTCCTTATTTAAAAACAGTCCCAGCAAAACTCGCCTTCCTATGGCTAAAGAAAAAATCATTGAAAAGGCCCAAGGAGCCCTGGGACCCAAAAAGGAGCACCTCCTCCGTCTCTTTGGCCGTTTAGGCCTCACCCTCAAACAACTAACCACCAAGGAATTGATTCGACTCTTCTATCAGATTTATAATCAAGAGTCGATCAATATTACTCAACCCGAAGCCTTAACCCAACAAGAAGTACTGGTTCGCGGCAAAATTAAAAAATGAAATTATCCCTGCCCTTTTTTCACCGGCCTCAAAAACCAAACCCAACCCCAGCTTCAGGTCAACCGAGAACCGCTGCCACCCAAGTCAAACCTTCCTCTCCCAACCCTCCTCAAGCAAAACAATCTAGCGCTAAAACCGCTTTTAATCAAGGCCTAATCTCGATTAGAGACATCATCGCTCCCTCAGCCATTGAGGTTGATTTCGATTGGATCCGAATCAATAACCGTTATTATCGGACTCTATTTGTCATTAATTATCCCCGCTTCGTTTCCGCTAACTGGCTCTCCTCGTTAATAAACTTCGATTATTCTCTGGATATCTCAATGTATATCTACCCTACCGAGGGTAAAGAAATTCTTGATGATCTTCGGCGTAAAATCGCTGAAATGGAGGCGGAGATCTCCTCTGATATTCAACGAGGTCGGGTGGTTAACCCCGCCACCAAAGCTAAACTGGAAGATGCCCTTGCCCTCCAAGAGGAATTAGCCAAAGGAATCGAGAAATTCTTCCAGTTTGGTCTTTATATCACCATCGGTGCCGATTCAGTTGACCAACTCAACCAAGTCACTAAAGAACTCGAATCAAATCTCGGCTCTCTCTTGATTATTCCCAAACACGCCATCCTTCAGATGGAAGATGCCTTTAAAACCACCCTTCCTTTATGTCAAGATCTGCTCAAAGTCACCCGCAACATGGATACTACCTCCCTGGCCACCACTTTTCCTTTTGTTTCCTCTGATCTCTCTGACGATAAAGGGATTATGTATGGTATCAATGAACACAATGGCTCCTTAGTTGTTTTTGACCGCTTTTCCCTAGAAAACGCCAACTCAGTTGTTTTTGCCAAATCGGGCGCTGGCAAGAGCTATATGATCAAGCTCGAAGCCCTCCGATCCCTGATGTTTGGCACCGAAATCATTGTTATCGACCCAGAGAACGAATATCAAAACCTGGCCCAAGCTATCGGCGGCCAGTATATTACCTTTGGTTTTAACTCCCCAGCCAAAATCAATCCCTTTGATCTAGAAATCTCGCGCCAAGAGAAAGACGAAAACGACCTGGGGCGCAAAATCCTAGCTCTTCACGGCCTCTTTAAAGTCATCATGGGTGAACTCAGTCCTGAAGAGGAAGCTCTCCTTGACCGCGCTCTAGTTCAGACCTATAAAATTAAAGGAATTACTCCTGATCCCGAGACCCAGAAAAATAAAGAAATGCCTCTTATCGAGGATCTTTATAAAGTACTTATTGGCATGGAAGACGAAAAAGCCGCTTCCTTAGCCGCTCGGGTAGAAAAATTTATCAAGGGTTCTTTTGCCGGCCTCTTCAACTCTCAGACCAATGTCAACATCGATAATAAATTCGTCGTCTTTGGTATTCGTGATCTAGAAGAAGCTCTTCGGCCAATTGCCATGTATATCATCCTTGATTTCATTTGGAACAAGATTCGCCGCCAACTAAAACGCCGACTTCTGGTCGTTGATGAGGCCTGGTATCTGATGAAATACCAAGACTCAGCTCAATTCCTCTACGGCCTAGCGAAGCGGGCCCGAAAATACTATCTGGGCGTCACCACCATTACCCAAGATGTTCAAGACTTCCTCAACTCTGATTACGGCAAAGCGATTGTCACCAACTCCTCAATTCAAATCCTCCTCAAGCAACACCCAGCTGCCATCGACCAAGTCGCCGATGTTTTCTACCTTTCCGAAGGAGAAAAACAACTCCTGCTGGGAGCCGATGTAGGCGAAGGCATCTTTTTCGCCGGCAAAAACCATGTCGCTATTCGGGTTATTGCTTCACCCGAGGAACACCGCCTCATTACTTCTAATCCAGAAGAAATCTTGAAAATGAAAGCCGCTGCCATCCAAAAGCAAGCCTCACCCCAACCACCGCCACCTAAGCCAGCAAGACCACCAACCCAACCAATTAGTCGTCCTGTTCCTCAATCAACTACTAATCCTCAACCCCAATCAACCCCAATCTCCTCGACTAAACCCGATCAGGGTTAATTTTTCTCCGCATATTTACCGAAGTATTTCCGCAGGCCCACCGTGAGCCAACCCAAATATGATAAATTATAGTTATGGATCAAAAACCGTCTTTTAACTCTCTGAGTGATTTCCTCTTTGCCCTGGCCGAACAATTAGCTGATCTTCCGGCCGAAGCTAATCAAGACCAGTTAGCGCAACAATTAGGTATTAGCTCCGAAGAATGGCAAAAATTAATCCAACTACTGCAAGACATCTTTGCTCTTGAGCCGGAGGAGGGAGAAACTTGGGCCCATTTTTTCCAGCGCCTCGCCTATCTCATCCATCAAGAAGGTCCTTCAGTCGATCAATCGCTAGTTCCCACCAATCTAAAGGCCCTAATCAGAGATTTGGAAGCCTATCAAGCCCAAATCGCCCAAGCCCATCAATCGGCCCAAGAACAACTTCAAAAACTGATCGCTGCCGCCACCGATCACTGGCCCCCTTTCCCCCCTCCTGCCCAAATCAAGCCTCAACAATTACTCCTTACCGCCCTCTCTCTTCCTCCTTCAGAGGCCCAAAAACAAATTGAAGAACAACTAGGTTCTGCTAAAGCCAGCCAATTATCCATTCAAAAAGCCACCCAAATAGCTATTGCCCAACGGCTAGCCAGCCATCCCAGCTTTCAGCCTTCTTCTCCTCAAAAAGCTCTTAAGCAAGCCCAATCAATTCTTGACGATCAAAACCAGCAACTTCAAGATCTGGGTCTAACTCCCAGTCAAGCGGCCACTGTTCTCCATCACCTCTGGACTCAACCCCAAGACCAATTAATCCAATGGCTCAATTCCCAATCAAGGGAAATCAAAACTAAGCTTACCCCTTTCATCCAAGCCCAGCCACCAGAATTAGTGATCGCCACCGAATTAGTTGCCCAACAAATTATGCCTCAACTCGAACAGTCAGTAGCTCCAGAGACCAACCAGCAAACAATCCACCAGGTGGCACACGAAATTGGCCGCCTGATGATTAACCGCTCAGCTCAAGGTCTCAAACCATCTGAATCAGCCTTTTCCGCCTCTCTCGCCGATCCCGTTGGCCTCATTCTTGAACAGCATCAATTAACCCTCAAACAACCCCTCTCCTTGGACCAATTAGCCGCTCAAGCTGAGCCGGTTCTTAACTCCCTCCCTCCCCTTAAACCAGAAGTGGTTGAGTCGGCTGCTCGCGCTGCCGTCGAACTCGCTTTGCGTCAATACTTCCAAGCCCATCAACTTCAATTTCCCGAAACTCCCGTTTCGGAAACCACCGCTCACCCTCCTGACTCAATCCAATTAATTGCCCGTTTCTGGACTCAACCTCTATCTCCCGCCGCTCGCCACGCCCTTAATCATCCCGCTCCCCTCCCCCCTGACTCTCGATCAAGCCAAGCTTGGCCAACCCCAATCACCAAACAAGCAACCAAACTCACTCTTCCGGCCCAGCTGGCTCGCTTTCTTCCTGGCTCAGACCCAGTTCAATCTCTTGCCCCTCTCCACCGCCACCCCTCGTTTCTTGTCGCCCAAATGAATCAACTTTTAAAAAACCCTGACTCAGCTCGCCTTTGGGTCCAAATTCATCTCCCCCAACCCCAACCAGGGCAAGCCTCGCCCCCCTTCTTAATCTTTCTCCAGCAACAACAGTTTTGGATTCAGCGGCTAACCCAAAGTTCTGGCTATCGCTCTCTCCAACGCCTAACCCAACTCCATCACTCTCTGACTCAAATCTGGCACCCTCTGACTCAAATCTGGCAACCGATCCAAAACCGCCTTTCTTCTTTCCACCCGTTAATAAACCGAATCAGTCACCATCTTCCCCGACCCTGGCAGCCCTTTAAACAACAACTAACCCAAAGAATTATTAATAAACTCGGTCAAAAGTTAGCCCAAGCCTTTGTCGAAAAAGCAGGGGAAAAATTCGGTCTTACCGCTTTAGCCGTCGCCCTCGGTCTTCCCACTCAAGGCCTCAGTCTTGGCGTCTTAGCCTTAATCGAAGGAGTCAAAAAGGTTGGTCAGACCGTAACCAATTTCCTTAAGAAAATCGGTGTCGACCAGCTAGTTACTAAAATTAACCATCTTTTCAGTCTTGGCCTGGCCCGCTATCTCAATCCCCTAATTGACAAGACTCTCTTTTTCTTACCTCAATTTGTCCGCCAGTGGACCAAGTGGCTTGCTGCCCTCTTTGAACCAGCAGCGGAAACCGTCCCTTTAGCCCTCCTCTTTGCCGCTTTATTTGGCTTTCTTTTTCTCGGGGCTCAATTTTTTGCCATTGACAACTTCAGTCTAGCACCACCCCGAGACGAACGCGGGGGCGGACCCCAGGGAATAGGTGAAAGCGAAATCCCCATTCAACTCAAAAAAGTAACCCTTGATCCGGAGCAATGCCAAGGCTTGCCTGGTACCACCCAAGGTTCTTGCTTGCTAACAGCCATTCTAGAACAATGTCTTTCAGGCGAAGGAGTGGTCAACTTCAATGTCGAAACGGTGATTAACCAGTGTTTGGCCAAGTATCAAAATGAATTAGAACAGGCAGGGCTAGATTATAATCATGCTATTAGCGAAATCCGTTTCTCAGCCCAAGCTTTTGTCCAACTCCAATGCGTCGGTTATAAACGGGCCCTAGAACCAAATCTGCCCCGCTGTGGTAATGCCAAGGACTTTGTTAACTGCCAGCTCGGCCCCCGCTGCCGTTATGTTGAACCCTCCCAAGTCCAACCCGGCGACAATGCCATCTGGGATTGGGCTCCTTATGGCCATATCGCCATGGTAATCTCAGTTGATCAGGAACAGAAACGGATTCTTGTTGCTCAAGCTTGGGGTGACAGCGGCCGAGTTAATTTTAGAGAGTTCGGTATCGCTACGGTTGAGCGCTTTATTCGTTGTCAATAAATAAACTGCCCCGGCGGGCCGGGGTATTCCTGACGGAAAAGTTTGTTTTTTGTTCGCTCACGGCCGAAGTATCGGCCTTTTCGCGAACGGCAAAATAGACTATAATTAATCAACGATGATGAAGAAAATTATCCACTTTCTCAAAAAATATCAATTAGTAATCGGTTTGGCCCTTTTGGCCAGTTTAATTGCCAGTTACAAACTTCTTTTTCCGCCACCACCCGAACCAACGCCCTCTGCTCCCCGCCAACCCACTCCTTCACCGGTTCCTGCCAGCGGCCGAGGAATTAGCGAAACCGAATTTGCCCGCCAACTAAAGCAACAATTCCCCTTAGATCAGTATTTACCCTATCCCGGCCCCGAGTTCATTATTCGCTATTTGGCCCCTCTAAAACTGGAAATCATCATCAAACAAGCCACTTCTGCGGCCATGAAACAAAAAGCCCTTGATTGGATCCGCGCCCAGGGTGTTGATCCTAAGAGCCATCAAATTATTTGGCGACCACCACTCTAATCCACAATTCCCCAAAAACCAAACCAACTTCTTTCAAATCTAACTTTATTTTCCACAACAGGGCTAAAGTTTTCCCCAAAATTTTCCCCAGGGCGATTTTGTTTTTCCACCACCTATAATTGATTTTAGGTAGTAATTATCGGTTTTTCCCTCTCTCCTTCGGGGATGGACAGGTCAATTCTTTCACTTTTGTTGATTTTTTCACTCCCATTTCCTTCTCGACTAAAACCCAATTCTCCACTTATTGACAGCCCCTACTAATTAAGCTACTATTATTTAGATATTTAATCCTTAGTATTGTTTTGGGAAGTTATCATACCGATGAAGTTGGCCCTCCTTCAAGAAGACCTCAATCGAGCCCTAGCCACAGTGGTTCGTTTTGTCGCTAGTCGACCCCAATTACCGGTTTTAGCCAATATTCTCTTTTCAGCCGAGAAAAACAACCAGCTTCGGTTAGCAGCAACAAATCTCGATCTAGGAGTCCAGTTTTGGCTCCCAGCCAAAGTAGATCAACCAGGGCAATTGGCTATTCCGGCCAAAGAGATAAGCGAATTTATCTCCTATTTGCCAGCCGCCAAATTAACTTTAAGCTCAGAAGATAAATTGCGCCTTAAAGTCACTACTCCGACTGGAGAGACAGTCTTTAGCGGTTTAGCCGCGGATGAATTTCCTCAATTTCCCGAATTGGATCAGAAAAAAATGGTCCAGCTAAAACTGGAAGCCTTAAAAGAGGCAGTCGGTCAAGTGGCTTTTGCTGCTGCTAATGATGACACTCGTCCTGTTTTGACCGCGCTTCAATGGCAATTCCAGTCTCAGGGCTATCAATTGGTGGCCACCGATGGTTATCGCCTTTCTTTGAAGACCGTGGCTGAATCAGGATTGAAATTAGCAAATCAGGAAAAAGCCACCTTTTTGGTGCCGGCCCGAAGTTTAACCGAGTGGGTTCGTCTTGCCAGTAACGAGTCAGAGTTCGGTCTAGGGCTAACTCCTGATCAGAATCAAGTAATTTTCCTTCTTCCCCAACTCCAACTGAGTGCTCGCTTAATCGAAGGCGATTTTCCCGAATATCAAAAAATTATTCCTCATCAGACCAAAACCGAGGTCGTCCTAGAGCGGGAGCCATTGATTCAAGCCATTCGAATGGCCTCAGTTTTTGCTCGTGAATCGGCCAATATTGTCAAATTAGTGATCAAGGAAAATCAAGTGGCGGTGATGGCCCAAGCCGCTAGTGTCGGGGAAAACAAAACTTTAGTTGAGGCTCAGGTTCAAGGACCTGAGCTAACGATTGCTTTTAATTATCGCTTTCTTTTGGACTTTCTTAATGCTGTGCCCGAGACGGAAACCGAGGTGGTCCTCAAATTTAATGAGCCACTTTCGCCGGGAGTCTTTCAGGCGCGTCAAGACTCATCTTGGCTTCATCTGATCATGCCGGTGCGGGTTGGTCTTTAATTTAAGAATAGATTCTCTTTCTAATTTCAATGATTTCGTGGCGCAATTGTTGATTGGTCGAGAACAGGCGATCAATCTTTTCTTCGGCGTGAATAATGGTGGTGTGATCCCGACCGCCCAATAGTTGTCCTACTCGCTGAAGGGGTAACTCCAGCTCGCGGCGCAAGAGATAAGCGGCAATGTGTCGTGCGGTAGCAATAGTTTTTTTACGCGAATTACCGGTTAATTCCGAGGTTTTGATTTTATAATAGCGGGCCACGACCGAAAGAATTCGACGGTAAGAGACTCGTTTATTGGGTTGATGACGCTTGATGCCAAAGAAGCTTTTGACGAATTCCAAGTCAGGGGTGACTTTTTTAGCTTGAGCTAAAGCAATAATCTGAACTAAAGCTCCTTCTAGTTCGCGAGCATTAGATTCAATGGTTTCGGCAATAAAAGTTAAGGCGCTTTCAGGCAGACTAAAGCCTCGCTGTTCCGCTTTTTGTTTTAAGATCGCCACCCGCATCTCAAAATCAGGTGGTTGAATATCAACGGTCAAACCGCCCATGAATCGTGAGGTGAGCCGGTCCTCCAGAGGTTGGATCGCCTCTGGTTTTCGGTCAGAAGTCAAAATAATCTGCTTGCCCGCTAGATAAAGATTATTAAAAGTGTGGAAAAATTCGTCTTGGATATATTCTTTACCAGCAATAAATTGAATATCATCAACAAGAAGGACATCGACTTGACGATATTTATGCTTAAACTTATTCACGGTTTGTTCTTTTAAGGCGGCGATTAGCTCACTGCCAAAAGTTTCCGCATTAACATAAAGCACTTTCCAATCAGGGTGTTGGCGAATAAGTTCATTGCCAATCGCCTGGATTAAATGGGTTTTTCCCACGCCCACGCCGCCCCAAACAAAAAGAGGATTATAGTGGCCGCCGGGATTCTTAATAATTCCTTGAGCCGCGGCAAAAGCAAAGTGATTGGCGTTACCAACGACAAAATTGTCAAAGGTAAATTGAGGGGAAAGATTGAACTTTTTACTAGCCAATGATTGTTGGTTAACTGAAGGAGCTTGGCCCGGTTGAGACTGGTCAAAGAGTGGACCTACCTGAGCTGCTTTCGCCTCCACTACTGGCCGCTCGATTTCAAAAACCAAGGCCGTGTTTTCTTTGGTTTGTCGATCGAGAGCGGCTTTAACTAGGCTGTAATAGCGTTTTTCAATTAGGTCGGCCAAATAGGCGCTAGGGCAGCTGATCGTGGCTACTTGATGTTGGTATTTTTTTAATTTGGTGTGAACGAAAAGCGTCTGATAGATCGTTTTGCTCAACGATAGCTTTAATTCCGCTAAGACACTCTTCCAGAGGTTATCTAAATCTATCCGCCCCATTTTATTTGTTTACTTGCTTATTTCCACCGGGGGCAGGGAGTAGTTTTCCACATTATACAAAACTTTTCCCCAAGAAACAATAGCCATTAGTGATTTTCGGGCACGAAATCAACCCCAAAGCGCTAGCGATAAAGATATTACGCCCTAAAGAAGTCGGTGGCGATTATTTCTGAAGTTCACTCTTTCTTTTGTGTCCTGTCTTTTGGCAAGAAGAATTAAGTTGGCGAAAAGAGAGCTAACTGTGATTGGTCCTACTCCGCCAGGAACTGGAGTGATCCAGTTTGCTTTAAGGGCGACGGAATCAAAATCAAGATCTCCTTGAATTTTCCCTTTTATTCGGCTAAACCCAAGATCGAGGGCAATTACTCCTGGAGAAACCATCGCCCCTTGAATTAGTTTTGGTTGGCCGGTGGCACTGACTAAGATTTCCGCTCGCCGAGTTTCCCGGGCTAAGTCCGGCGTAAACTCATTGGCGCTGATCACGGTGGCGCCCAGCTGACTGAGAAGCAAGCTAATTGGTTTACCGGCCAAATTGCCTTGACCGACCACCACGGCGCGTCGGCCTCGAGGTGAGTAATTAATTGTTTTCAGGATAGTTAATACCGCGCGGGCGGTTGGGGGCAACAAGCGCTGAGACCAGTTTTCCGAAGACCAATCTAATTGAGGGGTTAGGCTAAACCGGCCAAAATTAACCGGATGGAGACAATCAACATCTTTCTCGGGATTAATCCGGTTAATAATTTCCTCTTGAGGCCAAGTTGGGGGGAGGGGTAACTGGACTAAAATCCCTTGGACGGCTTGGTCTTGATTTAGTCGCTCTATTAGTTGCAATCCTTTAGTAACAGAAGCACTCTTGGGCAATTGATAATTGGTTACCTTAATCCCCAATTCTCGGCCCAGGCGAGTTTTGATTTTAAGATAACTAAGATTGTCAGCCCGCCGACCGACATTAATGGTGGTCAATTGAATCGGACCAATGCTCTTAAGTTCTTGCTTGAGTCGGGCGAGCTCGGCCTGGGCTAAAGCTCGGCCATCAATCCGATTGGTTTTTCTCCGCATATTTACCGAAGAATTGCCGCAACCAATAATCGATTTCTGGTCTCGAGGCAGAGCGCAATCGCGGTCGGGCAATAATAATTACCTTAAAACCGGATAAATTGCTCTCCTGGGCCTTGATAATTTCTCTCAATGCTTCACTGATTTGACGGCGCCAGCGATTACGCCGAGTGGCCCGACGGTCGATTTTCTTACTGATGACAATACCTATTTGAATCGGTTCTGGCTTTGGCTCACGCCAGGAGCGAATTAGAAACAAGGGAGTCGGCGTGATTCGGCCTTGACGATAAAGGCGATCAAATTGTTTTTTAGTTTTTAGTCGATGGTGGCGGGGCAAGGCCATCTTGATTAGCGGTATTTTAGGCGCTTAATCTTTTTCTCATCACTGACGGTGAGTTTTTTTCGCCCTTTTAGACGGCGTCGTTTAAGGACCTTGCGGCCCACCGCGGTGGCCATTCGGGCCAGAAAACCATGCTTCCGCTGGCGCTTCTTTTTCTTTGGTTGCCAAGTTCGTTTGGGCATTGCTGGTTGATTATATCATAGTTAACGGCTGGTCTTTTTGATCAAGAGCAGGTAAAATAGGCGACAGATGAATCTCTGGCAATTGTTGCTCTATCAACCATTGGTCAATGCCTTGTTTGCCCTTTATCACTGGCTAGGAAATTTGGGTTGGGCGATTATTGTCTTAACTTTGATAATCCGTTTCCTTCTCTTGCCGTTAACCTGGCCAGCTTTAAAGGCAAGTCAAAAAATGCGTGATTTAGCGCCTAAATTAAAAAAATTGAGGAAAAAGTACGCTAAGAACAAGGAAAAATTAGCGGCCGCCCAAATGGAGCTTTATCGTCAAGCCGGAATTAAACCCTGGGCTAGCTTGGTCCCTCAAGTGGTTCAGGTCATTATCTTAATTGCCCTTTATCAAGTTTTTCGCCATGTTTTAGGAGGAAACGGCAATTTAGAAAAATTAAACCAACTTCTTTATCCCGCTTTGCCTTTTTCGATTCAGTCGCCCATTAATTTGCGTTTTTGGTATCTTGATCTTTCTCAACCTGATTTATTTCGTTGGCAAGGGCGCTTAGTTTTTCCTGGGCTTTTCCTCACCTTATCGGCTCTAAGCCAATTTCTTTCCGCTCGGCTAATGTTGCCGGCCGCTCAGCAGCAAAAGCAATTGGCCCAAAAAACTCCTGCTACCAGTGATGATTTAATTGCCGCCATGCAGACCCAATCTCTCTATCTTTTTCCTTTGATGACGATTCTAGTTGGCCTTTCTTTTCCTTCTGGCCTGGTTCTTTATTGGCTGGCTTTTTCCTTGTTTAATTTGGGGCAACAGATTATAATTAAGTCAAAATTTGGGAGGAAGTAATCATGGCTGATCAAGAAACTATTCTGAGTCTAGTTCAAGAATTAGCCCAAGAGTTGCTTCAGCATTTGGGAGCTAAGGCTCAGTTAACTGTTAATCCTGATCCGACTAATCAGGCGATCAAAGTGGAGATTGAGACGGACCAGCCAGGTAGTTTAATCGGTTTTCATGGCAAAACTTTATCTGCCTTTCAACTTCTGCTGGGACTAATGGTTTATCGTCGCCTCAATCAATGGCAGCGACTGATTGTTGATGTCAATGGTTATCGCCAGGAACAGCAGGAGCGCTTGCGCCAGATTGCTCTCAATGCCGCTCAGCGAGTCAAATTCTCTGGTCGCCCAGTGGTTCTCTCACCAATGACTCCTTTTGAGCGCCGGATTATTCACTTAACCTTGACTGATTTTCCCGGAGTGACGACTCGGTCTCAAGGTGAGGGTGATCAGCGCCGAGTGGTGATTGAACCAGAGAGAGAATCAGGCTCTGATCAGCCAACCCCGACCAAGGAATAATCCTGATCCCTTTAAAAGTAAATGCCTCTCCTTTATAGACAACGAAACCTCGATCAAGAGGAAGAAATTGGCGGAAATATTCAATTTTTTTAATAAAGTTAGGGTTGAAAGTGGCCGAGGTTTTAATTTCTAGAGCAGACAGTTTTTGACCATAGTGGGGCCAAAGCAAATCGATCTCGTTGCCAGTTTTATCGCGCAAAAAATAGATTTTTCTAGGAAAATTGAAATGAGAAAAGGTCTTAATTATCTCAGCGACAATAAAATTTTCAAAAATTTGACCATAAAGAGGGTGATTTTTAAGCTCCTGCTTGTTTTTGATGGCTAAAATTGTTGCTAGTAGGCCGGTATCATAGAAATAGATTTTTGGCCTCTTAGTCAACCGTTTTCTGATGTTGGCAAAATAGGGTCTTAAGCGAAAAACTAAGTAGGAGGCTTCCAAGACAGAGAGCCATTGGCGAAGAGTGGTGGCAGAAATACCCAGGTTGTTGGAGATGGAGTTTAAGTTTAAGAGGCCGCCAGCTTGGCCGGCTAAAAGTTGGATAAAATCTTGAAAAACCAAAAGATCTTTGATGTTTTTCAGATGACGGACATCCCGTTCCAAATAGGTGTGCAAATAGCCTTGGTACCAATCAAAAATGTTCTTTTCTTTGATTTGATAAACCCGAGGATAACCACCTTTTAGAATAATGGTCTCAATGTCATCAGGAAGCCATTCCTTAATTTCGCTAAGGGTGAAGGGAAAAAGTTCGACCAGAGCTACCCTGCCGGCTAAAGATTGCGAAATTTTCTGGTGAAGAAGGAGATTTTGCGAACCGGCGATAACCACTTGTTTCTTTTCTTTATCGACCAATTCTAATAGATAAGAGAAAAGCCAGGGGGCTTTTTGAGCTTCATCGAGGATGATTTTTGAGGGCGACAAAAAACCCAAGGGATCTTCCTTGGCCCGGGAAAGAGTGGCCGGGGTTTCGAGATTAAAATAATTGAAATCAGGGAAAAGATGTTTTAAAAGAGTGGTTTTTCCCGATTGACGAGGGCCAGTGAGAAAAATTAGCGGAAAGCTCTCAAACAATTGCTTAATTCTTTGCTCTACTTGTCTTTTGATATATTTTTTGAAACCCATAGAACCATTTTACCATACCCTGTCCAAATTTCAACTTAGAGTTCAAAATTGTCCAAAGAGGTTATTCTATTGATAAATTAGGCCCTGGTTCGTAAAATTAGAATAGATTTATGGGCCTGATTCCCCGAATTCTAATCAAGAATTCTAGCCAAAATTATTGCCCAGAATCAAAGAAGTGGCAACCCAAGATTGCCCCGCCTCTCACTTTAATATATTAATATATTAAATCATTAAAGTAGAGAGGATGAGGTGGAGTGATGAAAAAGATTGTTAATAAAAACGCCTATCGCCTCTAT
>JALUUX010000098.1 GCA_027021145.1 Candidatus Shapirobacteria bacterium | reverse complement strand
TACTCGCTTGACCAAAATTATTGCCGATCGGCAGTAAATTTTGAATTCAAAAATTCGTGCCGATCGGCAGGGATTTTGGTCTGCCCGGCCACCCCAGAACAACTTGGGATATCGAAGAAGCTAGTTAGCTAATTTGATCCCCAGTTCTGCCAATTGATCTGGACTCACCTCACTGGGAGCCTCCATCACTGCAGTTTGCCCAGAAGAATTAACGGGAAAAGCAATTACTTCCCGGATTGACCGTTCGCCTAAAGCAATTGCTACCAGGCGATCGAAACCTAGAGCAATTCCTCCATGGGGAGGCACGCCATACTCAAAAGCTTCAAGAAGGTGACCAAATTTTTCCCTAATCTCTTCCTTACTATGGCCCAAAAGAGTAAAAATCTTCTCTTGGATTTGGGGGTCGGTAATTCTAATTCCTCCGCCACCAACCTCAAAGCCATTACAAACTAAATCATATTGCCAAGAACGAGCCTTTTCCGGCTCTTGATCAAGAAGATCCAAATCTTCGGGATGAGGCATAGTAAAAGGATTATGCATCGGTGCTAAGTCCCGAGTTTCGGTGCGCTCAAATAAAGGGAAGTCGATTACCCAAGCAAAAGCTAAATGATCACTCTTAGGATCTTTTCGGAGATCAAATTTATCTTCGCCGTATTTTTTAATCGCTTCCTGATAACTAATTCTAGGAAATGGTTTCTGTTCAATTTTGAACCCGGCTTTTTCAAAAACTTCAATCACCACCTCCTCGATTAAATTAAGAATTTGGTCTCGGGTTACAAAGGATATCTCAACATCAACTTGGGTAAATTCAAATTGTCGATCAGCACGCAAGTCCTCATCCCGCAAACAAGGAGCAAGCTGAAAATAGCGCTCAAAGCCAGCCACCATTAATAACTGTTTATATTGTTGGGGCGATTGAGGCAGGGCATAAAACTTTCCTGGCCGTAATCGAGAAGGAACTAAAAAGTCTCTGGCTCCCTCGGGAGTCGATTTAGTTAATAAAGGAGTGGTAATTTCGATAAAATCTCGGGCCAAAAAGGCCTGACGAAACAAATGAGCTAACTGAGATCGCCAACGCAGGTTTCTTTGCAACCGAGGTCGACGCAAATCAAGATAACGATATTTTAACCGTACTCGTTCGTCGATGGCCAAACCAGAACCATAAATATCAATAGGTAAGGCTTTTGATTTGGCCAAGACTTCTAGTTTTTCTACTAATACCTCTATTTCTCCTGTAATTAGCTTGGGATTGATTGCTCTCTGATCCCTCTTTTTAACTATTCCAATGACTTTAATTACATCTTCATGACCTAAACCCTTTAACTCGCTTCCACCCACTAATTGAACTACTCCTGATCGATCCCGAAGATCAACAAAAACAATTTTCCCGTGTTTTCTAACTGAGTTAACCCAACCAAAAAGAAGCACTTTCTGCTCGACTTTATTGACTGTCTCCCGAATGAGTGTCCTCTCCATTTTAAGCTATTCTACCACTCCTCCCCCTCTTTGAAAATGCCCAACCACACCGGGTGTGGATTGCTATTGACACACCGGGAAATAAAATTTACCATGTAGATATAATGCCGATACGAATCACTCCTCTAGCAACGGGAGAAATATACCACATTCTTAATCGCGGTACTGCTTCTATTCCTGTCTTTAGACAAAAAAGAGACTACATGAGATTCATTCATTTAATTGACTATTACCGTTTCTCGGAAGCTCCAGGACGATTCTCCAGATTTCTTCAGCTCTCGCGGCAAGAACGACAAAAAATAATCAACTCCCTAAAGAAGAAGGGTCTCAAGTTGGTTACAATAATCGCCTACTGCCTAATGCCAAATCACTTCCACCTTCTCCTTCGTCAAGAGGAAGAAAAAGGAATTACTGAATTTATGCGATTAATTCAGAACAGTTATTCTCGATACTTTAATCTTAAGTATCAACGACGCGGCAGTCTATTTGAAAACCGATTCAAAGCAATAAGAGTTGAAACCGAAGAACAATTACTCCATCTCTCCCGCTACATTCACCTCAACCCCTATTCATCATATCTTGTGAGAGATAAAAAACAGCTGCTTAACTATCCCTTCTCGTCTTTGAAAGAATACTTAAAAACAACAACAGAGCCCGAGTTATGCTCGAAAGATGTTGTTATCTCTTGTTTTGGCTCAAAGAGGAGCTACCGGAGTTTTGTTCTTGACCAAGCTGATTATCAAAGATCCTTGGAAATAATCAAACACCAATTAAATGAATAATAAGGATGTTATAAAGACCCCGGTGTGGCGTACCTAGGCCACACCCGGTGTGGTTGAGGGTTTTAGGTCTTTTATCTTTAGTTGGAGGGTTTCGCGGCCGTTCCAGCGATTGAGGCCGAGATTAAAAACAACATCGACTAGGTCACCAGGAAGAAGCCTATTAGACCATTCCCCCCAACCAAAACCAATGGCTTCAGCCACCAATCTTTCTACTAAAGGTGTCTGAGGGTCATCCAGCCACAACTTCAGGTGCTGCTCTTGTTTGCCCATCACTCGTAGATTAACTACTCTTGCTTGACGGATAAGAAAGGTCGGCTCTGGATTGCCAAAACCAAATGGAGCTAAGCCTCTAATTAACTGATAAAAATCCTTGTTAACTAGAGAAAAATCAATTTCAAAGTCAATCTTAAGTTGAGGAATTAAGCTTTCTGGTTCAATCACACTTTCAGCAATCTGTTCAATTCGCTGAGCAAACTTTTCAATGTTCTCCGTCTCAATCGTAAATCCCGCCGCCATCGGGTGACCTCCAAGATCTACCAACAAGTCTTCGGCTGCTTTAATTAACTCCACGATATTGCACCCTGGTATCGATCGGGCTGACCCTTTGCTATACCTCTCCCCTCGCCAAACAACAATCGCTGGGCGGTAGAATTTCTCTACTAATTTACCTGCCACTAAACCAATGATCCCCTGATGATAAGACTCGTCAGCCGCAAACAAAATTTTCTTTAGCCTGGAACCAACTTTCTTTTGAGCATCTTCAAAGCTTTGGTTCATTAAATCCTGGCGTTGATTATTAATCTGCTCCAATCTGCTAGCTAACTCGATTGCCAGTTGTTCTTTTTGAGGGAAATAGTCGGCACAGAGTAGCCTCAAGCCATCAATTGCCTGGGCTAGGCGACCAACTGCATTCAACCTGGGCGCCAGAATAAAGGAAATTTCCCAGCTAGAGAGCTCTTCCTTATTTTTTAAACCTGCCCGAGTCATCAACTCCCTTAACCCCACTCGACGAGTATCGGCCAGCTCTTTTAAACCTAATTTAACCAACTGATGGTTAATTCCTTGAAGGGGAAGAAGATCGGCTACCGTTCCCAAAGCGACTAAATCTAAATCTTGATAACCAAACTCTCGCGCCAAAAACCAGGCTACTCCGACACCAGCCAATTGAGGGCTATGAATGATAGCCTCTGCTTCTGGTAAATAATTTGGGGCTAGATGATGGTCGCTAATTATTATCTGAATCCCTAAATCATGGGCCAAAGCGACAGCTTCATGGGCTCCAATGCCATTGTCCACGGTAATAATTAACTCCAGGTCAGGATGTTGTTTTTTGAGTCTTCGAATAGTCTTGGGATTAATTCCATAGCCATCACGGATCCGATCAGGAATAAAGGGCAAAACCTTAGCTCCCTGTCGCCACAGCGCTTCCCAGAGAACTGCCGTAGCCGTTAACCCATCAACATCATAATCACCATAAATAATGATCTTTTT
The DNA here is from genome assembly GCA_027021145.1 of Candidatus Shapirobacteria bacterium. GTDB lineage: Bacteria > Patescibacteriota > Microgenomatia > UBA12405 > JAHJSD01 > JALUUX01. Next base: position 1,837 of record JALUUX010000098.1, on the reverse strand, counting down.
CTCATGACGAATCGCTTTTTGAATCAAGCCAATAGCGGCAGCTAAAGATTGAGTAGCAATCCCCGCTAATTCAGGATCAACTTGATCCTTGGCCAGAGCTATTTGTCCTTGGGGTCGGCTGGCACCTCGATTCTCTAATAAAAGCTCAAGGATGCGTTCTTTTGAAAACTCCTGAGTAACTTTCTTAGGATAAAGAATTAGCCACTTTTTAGGTTTCATTGGTTACTAGTATAATATAACTTAGATTAGCTAAGTCGGCTAAATTAGTTGATTTATTCAAATTATGAAAAAGATAAAATTGCCTGATAAGGTTAAAAAATTAATTAATACTTTTCAACAGGCAGGATTTGAAATCTATCTCGTTGGTGGTTCAGCCAGAGGCTTAATAACTGGTCACAAAATTGCCGACTGGGATTTCGCTACCAATGCTTCTCCTGAGGAAATGCTTAAGTTATTCCCCAAAAATAGCTTTTATCATAATCAATTCGGCACTGTTAGCATCGTTATGGGCCCCAAAAAAGATGATGTTCTTGAAGTAACCACTTATCGAACCGAACGAGGCTATTCTGATCGCCGTCGTCCAGATAAAGTTACTTGGGGCAAAACTGTCGAAGAGGACCTCTCCAGGCGCGATTTTACCATTAATGCGATTGCGATAAAACTCAAAACTCAAAACTCAAAACTCAAAATTGAAACAATCATTGATCCTTTTGAAGGGCAAAAAGACCTCAAAAAGAAAGTCATTCGGGCTGTTGGTGATCCAAATAAAAGATTTCAAGAAGATGCCCTTCGCCTCCTTCGAGCCGTCAGAATTGCCACTCAATTAGGTTTTGTTATTGAGCCCAAAACTTTTACCTCAATTCAAAAAAATGCTTTTTTAATCCAGGAAATTGCCTGGGAGAGAATTCGTGACGAACTCCTCAAGCTCCTAGCTAGTCGCCATCCAGCCGACGGCATTCTCCTTTTGTATAATTCCGGCTTATTAAAATATATTTTGCCAGAATTACTTGAGGCTCGCGGTGTTGCTCAGGCTAAACATCACATTTATGATGTTTGGACCCATCTAATCGAATCACTCCGTTACTGCCCCTCAAAAGATCCTATTGTCAGATTGGCCACCCTTCTTCATGATATCGGCAAACCTGCTACTGCCAAGGGAGAAGGAGAAGAGCGCACTTTCTATAATCATGAAGTAGTAGGAGCAATTATGGTCAAAAAGATTGGCCGGCGATTGAGACTTTCTAACCGGCAATTAGACCGGCTTTGGCGCTTAGTCCGCTGGCATCAATTTACTCCTAACGAAAATCAAACTGACAAAGCCATCAGGCGTTTTATCCGCCGAGTGGGTCAGGAAAACCTCCAAGACATTCTTGATGTTCGTGTGGGCGACCGGCTTGGCAGTGGCGTTCCCAGAACCTCGTGGCGCCTGGAATTATTCAAGAAGCGCCTAGCTGAAGTCCAAAAACAACCATTTTCAGTTAAAGATCTTAAAGTCAATGGTCATGATGTTATGACCATTCTTAAAATTAAACCGGGACCAATGGTGGGTAAGATACTTCAAGCCTTGTTTGAAGAAGTAGAAGATAATAAAGAAAAGAATCAGCGTCAATACCTACTCAGTCGGATTCCGGAAATTTACCAACAACTTAATCCTCACAATCATCGCCGCCAGCGAGCCGCGATTGAATGCCAAACCACCAAAAGGGGCGTGGCGGTAAAAGTGGAAGAATAAGTTCCCGCTATCGTGCCAATCAAAAGGGCGGTGGCAAACCAGCGAGTCGTCTCTCCCCCCAACCAAACCAGGGCCACCAGCATAAAAATAATAGTTAAGGAGTTG
>JALUUX010000097.1 GCA_027021145.1 Candidatus Shapirobacteria bacterium | reverse complement strand
GTGGGGAGGATTTTTAACCAGCTCTAAGTGTTCTTCAGAAAAATCAATTACTCGGTGGGGAATGCCCAACTGTTTAGCGGCGGCGACCCCTTTTTGGGGGCCAAAAAAATAGCTTTGAAAGGTAATGGCCTCGACTTCGACTCCCTGGGAGTTGATTAGCCAAGCCGCTAACATTGAATCCAGGCCGCCGGAGAGTAAAGCTAAGGCGCGGATTTTTTTCTTCCTCAAGCCCATTTCGGTTGTTAGTTTATCATATTTAAATTTGACTTTAGTAGAGATCGACCGTAAAATATCAAGTACAGCGCGGGGTAGTGTACGGCAGCACGTGAGGCCCATAACCTCACAGACCAGGTTCGACTCCTGGCCCCGCAACAAGGTAGTAGTCGGTGATCGGTGGCCAGTGGTCAGTGGTGCTTCTGCGAATAACTCCTTCTTTTGGGGCTGATCACCGGTTACTGGTCACTAATTGCCCATTTGGGCCCGTAGCTCAGTTGGCGAGAGCACCCGCTTTGCAGGCGGAAGGTCGCCGGTTCGAATCCGGCCGGGTCCACCGGCAGGCTTGCCTGCCGAAGCCTTAGTGGAGGCAGGGTAGCTCAGTCGGTTAGAGCATCGGAGTCATAACCCGAAGGTCGTGGGTTCGATTCCCACCCCTGCCACCTAGAAAAATCAAAAAGTGGAAATCAAAATAGGAAAAGAGAGTTGTTTGAAGAGAAAAAGAGTTGCCACCACTGCTGCCAGGGAGTTAACTGATGATAGCTTTTTCCTTTAGGTTTTAGAGCGGATAAGTCAGGAGGGGTAGGAATGATTAAGATTAAATCGTTTTTCTTGGTTAGGCCCAGTTTATCTCGAGCTTCGCGCTCAATGAATTCAGGACTTTGATAGTAGCGCTTTTGGCGTTCAAGTTGTTGATTTTCCTTTTCCAAGCGTTCTTTTTCCTCTTCTAGAGATCTAATTTCTTGATTAACTTGGCGCCAGAGTCGAATTCGCTGACCTAGATGAGTGCCAATAATAACGATCAGTAGGAGACTCAATAAGATAATTTTTTTAATCATTTTTTGGCTTGAGTTTTGTCCCAGTCTGTGATACTATAAGTTGATATGGAATCATCGCTAGAGCTTGAGGGGGCAATTAGAAACTTTGTTGCCTATTTAAAATCATTGGGTCGATCAGCTAACACCATTGTAGCATACCAAAGCGATTTAGGCCAATTAAAAGCTTTTCTTAATCAGCAAGGAATTACTTCGATCGACCAGGTCGGAAAAGAAGAGATTGAGGCCTTTAAAAAAGCCCTCTTAAAACAAGGTTATACCACCAAATCGGTATCGCGCAAATTAAATTCGATTAAAAGCTTTTTCCGCTTCCTCTCTGAGGAGGGGGTAATTGAGCGCGATTTTGCCCGCTTAGTTAAGCATCCACGAGTAGAGAATGATCTACCCCGGATACTCAAACCTATTGAATATCGGGCCTTGCGAGATATTTGTCGTCATGATAAGCGAACTTTAGCCATTGTCGAACTTATGCTTCAAGCTGGTTTAAGGATCAGTGAGGTGGCTAATCTTCATCTAGATGACATTAAAGATGATGAACTAATCATTCGTGCTTATGAAAGTCATCCGGAGAGGCGAGTACCTTTAAACCGAGCTGCTCGGGAGGCAATTCAGAGCTATTTGGCTGAGCGTCAACAGACCCGCTCTAAGTTTCTTTTTGTCACTAAAAGTGGGCGGCAATTATTGGTCCGAAACATCCGGAGTATTCTTAATCGCTATTTTGCTAAAGCTGGTTTAGAAGGGATTAAGGTAAATGATTTGCGCAATACTTTTATTGTCGAGCAGCTTTCCGCCGGTGTGCCGCTAGATGTTATTAGTCGCATCGTTGGTCATAAGCGACTGTCCACTACTGAACGCTATTTAGCCTTAGTAAAAGGTGGCGAAGAAGAGGCAATTGAGTTAAAAGAGCTTTAATCTTAGAGTTTGGCTCGTTGGGCGATCTCGGCTTCAACTTCAGCAACCGGCCGACCGTATTTAAGGACACTTAAACGCTTAATTTTTTCCGCTAGTTCGGGATTACGACGCTTCCGATCTGCCTCCATATCTTTAGTAGTATCAAGGGAGAAAGGTGGTACTGGTTCTTTATTGATTATTGTTTTAATATAGGCGTGGAAGCGCTCAACATTGATGAGGTCTTGCTCGCTAAAAACTGGCTGGAACTCTCGAGCTAAATAGTTGGCGTCGCTGACACCGACTCGGAAAGCAATAATGGTGCCAACATTACCAAAAACAGCATTTTTTACCTCATCTTCCATTTGAGCAATAAATTGGTTGGCGACGGTCAAATTAAGGCGATATTTTCGGGCCTCGGAGAGGATTTGGGCAAAGTCAGGGGTGGCAAAGTTTTGAAACTCATCGACATAGAGGTAGAAGTCGCGCCGTTGGTCTTCGGGAGTGTCTTGGCGACTCATGGCGGCCATCAGAATGCGCGGGATTAAAACCAAACCCAAGAAGGAAGAATTCTCTTCGCCAATTCTACCTTTGGCCAGATTAATAATTAAAATTTTGCCCTCGTCCATGGCCTGACGAAAACTAAAGGCTGATTTAGATTGGCCGATAATATTGCGCATCATTTTATTGGTAACAAAGCGACCAAACTTAGAGACGATATAGTCTAAAACCTCTGACTTGTGGAAGTCGGAAGTTTGGGCAATTTGGTCAGTCCAATAGCGGCGGACGATAGGATCTTTAACTTTGGGCAATAATTCTTGGACAAAGCGTGAGTCAGTCAAACAACGAACTACCTCAATAAAGGTGGCGCCTGGTTCACTCATAACCGTCAGCATGGCATTTCGGATAGCGTGCTCAAAACGAGGGCCGACAATTCCGGTTTTATAGGGATCGTAAAGTTTGTACATTAGGTTAATAACGGCCGTGGCGATAAAATGTTTTTGATCCTCGGTTTTGGCCTCTAAGAGGTTTAGGCCCATTGGCCGCTCAGTATTGGCAGGGTCGAAATAGATTACATCCTCAGCCCGCTCAGGGGGAACATATTGAAGGATTTGTTCTGCCAGATCATGAGGATCAATGAGGCAAATACCCTTACCGGCCTTCATATCTTGAATGATCATTTCCTTGAGAAGCTCAGTTTTACCAACGCCCGTTTTTCCAATAATATAAACATGGCGGCGGCGGTCGTCGTCTTGAATATAGACGGGCTTCTCTACTCCGCGATAAACGCTTCGACCCAAATAAAGGCCTGACTCAGGCAAGTTAGGAGGTGGTGGGGCGTGCTTGGCTTTCAGCCAGCAAATATTGGGCGTTTCAATGGTTTTGTTGGGCAAATGGAAAATAGAAGCCAATTCTTCGCTGTTGAGAATTGTTTTGCTGCCCCAAAGGATAATGGGTTGGTAGCGATAGATAAAATCGATCATAAAGGCATGTTTTAGCCGGACTTTTTTGCCACTGAAACCATTCCAGGGAGAGTCAAATTGGGCAAAGGCGGCCTTAATTTGGCTCAGTCGGGCTTTAGCTAGCTCCATTGTAGGAGCACAAACCACGATTCTAATCGTGGTTTCAAAACCTGGCTTAGTACATTTGGTTTCAATTGCCTCTAGGGTTTGGGCGTCAACTTTGAAACTAGCTTTTTCTGGATCCGCCTCCTGCTTTTTAATGCTACTAACATAGGCTTTGCCAGATTTTTGCCATTTGCTGTCGGCCGGACTGATAATAATTTGGATGCTAGCCCCCTCACCTTCGCCCAATTTGGCCATCGCCGAAGTTAGGGCTGAAAGTGGGTCGGTGGGTAAAGCCTTATAAGTTTTAATCGGATAAAAAGCCTCTTTTCGCGTGCCGAGCCAGGCGTAAGCCACTTTCCCCTTCTCAGTGAAAATATTGTATTCATCCACTGTTTTAATTTCGGCGTCAGGATAACCTGAGTGGATTTGACGCTCCACTAATTCTCGCAGCTTTTGAGGACAGGCGATATAAAACTTGATTTCATCATTAACGCTGACGATTTCAAGACTGATATGAGGTTGAGGGTGGAGCCACTTGAACCGTCCCCCTGTTTTCATAGAGTAGAGAGAGGCAAAGATTTGCTCCATGGCATCAATCTTGATCTCATTATCGTGGGGGACCATAACTTGAAGCAGGACAAATTTCAAGGCCTCTTCCTCGCGACGGCGCCAGCGCCACCAGAGAATAAAGCCGTATCCCAGTAACGCCAAGCCAAGAAGAGCGATTAGGAATAAGATCAAGAGAACGGAATAGTAAATTAATTGATTGGTAAGTTGGTTAATTGCTTGGTCCATGTCATTATTCTTGAGCAAGTTTGACTTGGGTTGGTTTCATTTTAATCAATCTAAGACACCATTCAGCCAGCCAACGGATTGCCTCGGTGGTTTTGGCTTTTAACCCTTGGATTAATTTGGCTTTGGTGAGAGGCAGAACAATTTTTGGTTGTTGGGCCGAAGGAGCAGTAACTAAAACTTGGCCGGTTTGATCATCAATTACCGGCTTGGTTAATTGAACATCATCACCCCGCTCGATTCGTTCTAGCCAGCTGGCTACCTCTTTTGGAGGGCGCAGCTCAGGTTCGGGTTGAGTGACAACTTGACCCTCTTGGGTAATTTTTAGCCGCTCTCTTTCCAACATCTTTCTCAGTATATCCTTGTTTTTCTTTGGTTGCAACTTGAGTAAGGTATAATTGAAGGCATGAAGACGGCCCCTTACTTAGAACCAGTCTTTCAGGCCTATCAAGATCAGGCTCGTTGGCGCCAAAAAGAAGCGATTCAGCCTAAGGTTAAGGTTAATCAGGCTTTAAGCTCATTGGCTTTAGTTTATGAAAAAATTCGGACGGCAGTTGATTTTCGGGCGGAACATCTTTTTCGACGAGTGGCGATTGAGCGCATTCTCCGCCGCCACTTGTTGGCGGGAAAAAGGCAGGATGAGCAGTTGGCCCAAGAATTGATTAAAGAATTGATTTGGAGTCGCTATCTTCAAAATGAGTCCGTTCCGGTAAAAAAAGTGGGGTTAGTGGCCCAAATAATCGCCAAGTACCGCTCTTTAAAGGAAAGGGTTCTCGGTCGAAAAAATGGCGTCTTTGATCGTCAGGCAGAATTATTATTAGGATTAATGGCCACCGAGATTGATGAGTTGCTAGTTGATCAGCGCCAAGATGAGGCTTGGGTTTGGGCGCTAGCTCAATGGTTTCAGGAGCGCTTTGAGTGGCAGGATCCTCTGCCCCCGGAAGAGCAAGCCATTTTACTTTATATTGCTTTGCGTCAGGCCTTTTTAAAGTCAGATGAAACCATTATTCGCTATCATTTATTGCTTCATCGCTTTCCTAACTGGTCTCAGGCCAATCAGACTTTGGTTGATCAGGTGGCCTCAGAATTTGAGTCTTGGCAGAAAGAGGTAGAAGCTTACCTTCATCATCCCCTAAGTCGTCGGCTCTTCCGTTTTGTTCAAGCAGAAGTAACGCCTTTCTTTGTTCTCCGAGAACTGATTGAGGCTAATTGGCCTCAGAGTTTGGTCTGGTTAGAGGATGGGGAGCAGTTAAAAACTAAAATCGAAGAAATCTGTCGTCGGCGATATCAGCAGATTGGTCAGAAAGTGCGTCGAGGAATTATTAGAAGCATTATTTATATTTTTGCCACCAAGATGATTTTTGCCTTCTTTCTCGAGATTCCTTATGAACTTTGGGCCTGGAGGCGAATTGCTTGGTTGCCTTTAGGAATTAATCTAGTTTTTCCACCCAGCCTCATGTTTTTTGTAGGTTTATTGATCCGGCCGCCAGGAGAAGAAAATACCAAGCGAATCATCGACCGGATTCGAGTTTTTCTTTATCCTCCAACCGAACAAGAGTCGATCAGCCTCCAGTTTTCTTCTCAACATCAAGCAAAATTCATTTTTGTTTTTCGCCTTCTCTATTTGGTACTCTTCTTGTTAAGTTTTGGAGGGGTGGCTTGGTTATTGTGGCGCTTGGGTTTTAATCTTTTAGGCGGAATGATTTTCTTCTTCTTTGTTTCTTTGGTCCTGCTTTTTGGTTTTCGGGTTCGTTGGGCAGCTAATGAACTGCGCGTGACTGGTGAACGAGAACACCTCTTGGGCTCACTGTTCAATTTGATTTCTTTACCCTTTCTGGATTTGGGCGGCCGTCTTTCTGTGGGTTTGTCACGACTCAATGTGTTAATGTTTGTTCTCGATTTTCTCATCGAAGCTCCCTTGAAGATAATTATTGATCTGATTGGTGAGTGGACCAATTTTATTCGCCAAAAGCAAGCGGAGGTAGTTGAGGTTCCTTTTTAAACCCTTTTTTAATCTGATTTAATTTGAGAGAAGAAAGCAAAGCCACTAATCCTTCGGTGGAAACAGTGATCCAGGCAGCGGCCTCAATTCCCTGATGGGGGATGAAAATCCAGTTGAGAGCTAGGTTCCAGCTTAGAGCGAGAAAGTTAATTTTTAGGGCTGTCTTTTGTTGATCTAAAGCAATAAGGCTGAAGCCAGTCAAATGATTCCAGGCAGCAAAAATTAAAGCCAAACTGAGAATGCGTAAAACCGGAGCGGCGGCGAGAAACTGAGGTCCAGCCACAATTTTAATTATTATTGGGCTCAGTAACAAGATTAAGGGCAGACCGAAAGCTAATCCTAGAGAAATAATTAAGACCACCTGTTTAAAAGCGAGTTCGAAGCTACCCTTTTCTTTCTTCGATAGAGTGGGAAAAATGCTATTAACTAGAAAATAGGCGGGCAAGACGAGATTGCTGTAAATTTTATAAGCCAAGCCATAAAGGCCCACCTGGCTATCAGTCCAGAAGTGCTTGATGAAAAAACTGTCAACCGCTCGATCGTAGGCAGTGAAGAGAATGAGGAGGGCACCTACAGGCCAAGAAGCCATGAATAATTGGTGCATGGTTCTCAGCTGACAGCGGATTGGAGATCGAATTAATGGCTTACTACTGAGAATGAGAAGAAGATTATTGCTAATCTTGGCCAAAAGCCAGCCAAATAAGGGAGCCAACAGACCTGATCGCCAATGCAAGAAAACTAGGGTGCTAACTAGAAAAATGATTCCTCCCCAAATACTAATTAAGGCTTGACGATCAAATTTAAGCTGAGAGCGAAGGAGACAGAGCCAGCTGGTTTCAAGATTGATGGTCAAGACAATTAGTAATCCCAAAAGCGCCGCTCCTCTTATAGCGGCAAACCAGGGGGAGAAATTGATGATTAGCCATCCGATGGTTAAACTAATGAGGGCTAGTAAGAGACGAAGAATTATTAGCGAACCCAAAACGGGTCCTAGTTTTTGGACTCGACTGAGTTCTCGAGTGCCAATAATCTGACTACCCCAATTAGCTAGAACCGTGAGAAAACCGATTAAGGCCATGATTAAGGCATACTGACCATAGCCAGCGACTCCTAGTCGGCGAGTTAGAATAATGGTGATTATTAGAGAAAAGGTTAAATTAAGAGCTTTGGCTCCTAGCTGGACCCCAGAGTGGTAAAGAATTTTTCTAATTGGCACCATTGTCATTATTTTAGCTGATCGATTAAAATGAGGCTGAGACCATGATTTTAACCTCCCTAATTGATTGGCTCTTTCCCCGATGCTGCTATCTCTGTGGCCAGGGGCCAACTTATCTTTGTGATCGGTGTCAAGCTAAAATTAAACCTTTAGAAACTGGTTATTGCCCGGTTTGCAATCGCCCCTCTCCTCAGGGCTTGACTCATCCTCGTTGTCGGCGACGCTGGCAACCCGATGGTTTATTAGCTCTTTTTCCTTATCAGCCGCCGCTAAGCTCATTACTTAAAGAGCTTAAATATCAGCGCTACTTTGAGTTGGCCCCAGATTTGGCCCGACTGGCAGGCCGAGTTTTGACCTCTCATCCTATTTTTAGCTATTGGTCTCGGCGCCAGTTTTATTTTTTGGCCATTCCCCTCTTTCCTCAGCGACAGGAGTGGCGAGGTTTCAATCAGAGCCAACTCATTTTAGATCATTTAGGCCAGCAACTTTCTTTACCTATTTTGAGAGACTGTTTGATTCGGGTTAAATGGACTCGAGCCCAGGCTCAGCTTTCGGCTCGGGAGCGCCGGGCTAATTTACGCCAAAGCTTTCGCCTTAACTCGGGAGTTTCCGTTCAGGGACTAAATTTAGTAATTTTCGACGATGTCTGGACTACGGGAGCTACTCTTCGTGCCGCCATTCGAGTACTCAAGCAAAAAGGCGCTGCTGAGGTTTGGGGGTTAACCTTGTTCGGTCGCTTCTAGCTTTTTGGTATAATTAGAAGCTACCATGAAAATTTTCCGCTCTGGTTTGATCCTGGTTTGGCTAGGAGGTTTGTTTTTTTGGGGAAAGCGCTTTGGTTGGGCTATTTCGATTACTCCTTCTCTTATCGCGACCCCAACCGCCTCAGCTTCTGCCACAGCCACACCTCGGCCAACTCAGCCTCCAACTGAACCTCTTGATCAACCTACTCAGGATCGACTTCGGGCGGTGCTAGCCAAACAAGAGCTTGGTCCCATTGCTCCAACTAATTTCTTAAAATATGCTATTCGAGCCGCGATTGATAAAGGAGTTTCCACCAATACGATTGTTTTGATCTTTCTCTTGCCTTTGATTGGTACTATTGTAAGTGCCCTCTATTACTTGGTTGGTCTTACAGGTTTCGGTATTTTTATGCCAGCAATGATCTCGGTTTCTTTTTTGGCTACGGGTATTGTGGGAGGATTGATTCTTTTCGGCATGATCCTTTTTCTTACCTCAGTTTTTGGCCGAATATTGCGGCGAATTCGGCTTCATCAGCGCTCTCGGCGGACAGTGGTGCTTTGGGTAGTTTCGGTAGCTACCTTTATTTTACTATTTTTGGCTCCCAACCTTCATCTTTTTGACTTGACTAAGATTTCTATTTTCCCAATCTTATTTCTTATTCTTCTTTCCGAAGAATTTGTGCGCGTCCAGATGGGTAAGAGTCGACGGCGAGCCATTAGTCTAACTTTAGGCACACTGTTTATTGCTGTAGCAGGGGCCATCTTGATGAGCTGGGATAAAATGCAAGAATGGGTTATTCTCTATCCGGAATCTTCTCTTTTGACGATATTCTTCCTTAATCTTTTTATTGGTCGTTACACTGGCTTTCGGCTTTTGGAATATCGCCGTTTTAAGTCGGTTCTGCGAGGGTGATTTTGATGTCTGGTTACGCCGATATTTTGACCAAGAACCTGCGGAATTGGATTTATTTGAAGGAGAACTCTGCCTATGGGCGGAGGATTGCTAATTCTAAACTGAGAACTAAGAGAGTTTTGGCTAGGAATGGGGTAAGCGTGCCTAAGTTGATAGCAGTTTTTAAATCCCAAACAGATGTTTTTCAATTTGCTTGGGAGAAACTAAATGATAACTTTGTTGTCAAACCGGCTTCTAGTTCTGGAGGTGAGGGAATTCTAGTTGTCAGGAAGCGAGCTAAGTGGGCAGGCGAGTGGTTTTTGATGGATGGAAGGAAGGTAGATATTGCCTACTTGCGCTTCCACTGTTTAGATATCCTCCAAGGTCAGTTTAATGTTCGCGGCACCCAGGACAAGGTTTTTATCGAGGAAAGAATTAAAATTCATCCTAAGTTTCTTCGCTTTACTAAATTGGGTACCCCTGACGTTCGAGTTATTGTTTACAACCACGTTCCGGTAATGGCAATGTTGCGAATTCCCACTGAGGAATCAAAAGGAAAGGCCAACCTTCATCAAGGAGCTATCGGTTTAGGAATCGATTTGGCCACTGGAATCACTACTTACGGAGTCCATAATGGCCGATTGATCAATAAGATCTATGATCGAAAGCGAAAGAAGCCGGTCAAGATTAATGGGATTCGAGTGCCATTTTGGCGAAAGATTCTAGAAACAGCGATTCTTTGTCAGGAGGCTATTCCAGGATTGCGCTTTTTGGGAGTTGATTTGGTACTTGATAAAGAAAAAGGGCCGGTAGTGCTCGAACTTAATGCGCGGCCGGGTTTATCAATCCAAATTTGTAATCGAGCCGGGTTGCGTCGGCGACTGGAACGGGTTAGTGGTCTGAAAATCAGGAGCGTGGCTCATGGGATTCGGGTGGCACAAACCTTGTTCGGAGAGAGCTTTGTGGATCGAGTCACTCAGGATGGTGAGATTAAAGTGCTTGATCCGTTAGAACCGGTAAAAATCAGTGGCTTTGAGCAGGGGAAGAGAAAAAGGGTTGAGTTAATGGCTAAAATAGATACAGGCGCTTATCGAAGTTCTATTGATCAGGAACTGGCCCAAGAGTTGGGGCTTTTGCGCCCGGATAATATCCTTTACTATCGCCATTATCGTTCTGCTTTAGGCCGTCGACATCGGCGGCCAGTAATTGGATTGACCTTATGGATTAAGGGAAGAAAGATTATCACAGCGGCTAATGTTACCGATCGTCATCGTTTGCGCACCAAAATTTTAATTGGCCGCAAGGACTTAAAAGGTTTTATGGTGAGGATTGATTGAGATGAAGCTAAGCATTAAATCAAAAGAGGAGATTTTGATTTTATTTAGTAAAAAGGCCACTCATCATTTGCGAGTGATCGAAGAAGCAATTAAAGCCCGAGGGGAGGCGGTTTTGTTGTCTAATTATTATCCTCTTAATTTTCAGGTGGGCGAGAAAATTGATCAGCCACCACGGCTATTTCTAGGTGAGCGAGACTTAAAAGAGTTTAAAGTTATCTTCTTTCGGACTACTGGTAAGCGCTGGGAAGAAGCAAACTTGATTGCTAACTATCTTAGAGATAATGTCAAAGCTGGTAGTGTCAGGATTGTTGATCCCGTGATTCTCGAGGGCCGGCCTTATTTAGCGATGAAGGCCTATCAAATGTTTGCTTTTCAAAGAGCCGGTTTGCCGGTGCCAAGAACTATTTATGGCAGTCTTCAATTTTTAAAACAAGTGGTTGGGGACCGTCTTGGATTTCCAGCCGTGATTAAAAGGAGTGAGGGGGCTCGAGGGGAACGGGTTTTTTTGGTTCAGAATCAAGCCCAGCTGAATCGATTAGTTGATGAATTGCTGGCTCAGGAACAAGAAGAGGGAAAGCGCTTTTTGGCCCAGGAGTTTGTTCCTAATCAGGGAGATTTGCGCATTTTAGTTTTAGGGAATCAGGTTCTGGGGGCGATTAAGCGAGTGAGGCAGCGACCAGATGAGTTTCGCAACAATGTTTCTCGAGGGGGGCGAGCCTTTGCGGTTAAGTTAACACCTTTCTTAGAAAAGATTGCTTTATCAGCCGCCAAGATCGCCCAACTTTCTTTTGCTGGAGTGGATATTGTTCTGCGAGAAGAAGACGATGAGCCATTTTTGTTTGAAGTCAATCGCTCTCCTCAATTCAAGGGTTTTGCTGCTGCTACTGGGATTGATGTTGCTGATAAGATTGCTCAATATCTAATTAAGTTAAAGAATCAAGTCAAAGATTAAAGCAAAAAGGTGAATATTCTAGTTTTCCGAATAAACAAGGAAAAATATGCGCCTGAACGACTTCAAGAAGAAGCCAGGCAATTGGGTTGTCGTCTCGAGATTGTTCAGTATCAAGACTTAACCTTTGATTTTTCTTTCCAAAAGATGACAGTTTCTGTTAATGGTCACTCGCTCGACGATTATCAGGGAGCGATTTTTCGAGTAGCAGGAACCAGGACTGGTGGCTACATTGCTTTTCGCAATTTGTTGATCAGATATTTGTTGAGTCAGAACAAAAAAGTATTAAATGGCCGCTCTTATTTGCGTTTTCCTCGTCTTGATAAACTGACTCAGGCCTACCATTTGGTTGATCAAGGCCTACCGGTAGTGAAGACGGTGAGCTTTGGCGCTAATCTTTCTCTGGCCGAATTAAAGAAATTGCTAAAGAAAGAGGTTGGTTTTCCCTGTTTAGTGAAGCCTCGATTTGGTGCTCAGGGACGAGGGATTGAAAAAATAACTAGCCCGGAAGATTTAGAAAAGATTTATCCCCTGTTAACTACGAAAGGGTTGGAAATGTGGCTGTTTCAGCCATTTCTTCCTGTAGGCCAAGATTATCGCCTGATTGTTCTTGGGGGTCAAGTGATTGGGGTGATGAAGCGAGTGGCAGCTCCAGGGTCAGTGGTAACTAACTTTTCTCAGGGAGGTCAGGTTTTGGCGATTAAACCAACAGCGGAACAGATTCAGTTGGCCGAAGCAGCGGCTTCAGTTTTTACTCTTGATTATGCTGGAATAGATATTATTCATGATTCTTCTGGTAAACCCTGTATTTTAGAAGTTAACCGTGCCTGTCAGTTTAAAGGTTTTGAATCGGTTACGGGTATTAATGTGGCCCGAAAATTGCTTGAATGGTTGAGTGGTAGATAATTTTACTCGGGCTGCTAGCTTTCTCTGATGGTCCCGTCGGTTTAGATTTTGTTTTGGAGACGGGATTACTTTTGACATTGAGGGCAGAAGAAGGTGCTGCGGTTGTTGATTTTAATTCGTTTAATTGGCGTCTGACAGCGAGGACAAGGCTTTCCTTCCCGTTGATAAACGGCCAGGTGTTGTTGATATTGACCCGGACTGCCGTTGGGTTTAATATAGGCCTCATCAGCAGCAGAAGTGCCACCGTATTCAATTCCCTCTTTCAAGACTTTTCTGATGGCTTGCCAAAGCGGCTTAATTCTCTTTACTTGATGAGCTGGCTTGCGGGGATCAATTTTTGCCTGCCAGAGGGCCTCGTTGGCGTAAATATTACCAATCCCGGCAATTTTGCTTTGGTCCATCAGGACCAACTTTACTGCTCTTCGACTGCGGGATAGTACTTTTTTGAGGTATTCCGGGGTGAAGTCCTTTGACAATGGCTCTACTCCTAAGCCTTCAAAGATCTTGAGCTTTAGGTAATCTTTTTGGTTTTTGGTTTTTGGTTTTTGGATTACTTTCATCCAGCCAAATTTTCTTAAGTCGTTGAAAAAGATTACCCCTTTGTCTAAGTAAACAACTATTCGAGTTGATTTTCCTGGTAGAGTGGGTCCACCAGCAAAAGGAATTGGGTGGCCAAAAACTGCTTTTTTCCCGGCTAGCTTTTCATGATAAACAATTTGTCCGGTCAACTTAAGGTGAATTAAAAGAAAGAGATCATTTTCCAGCTGCCAGATTAACAGTTTTGCTCTCCGCTCCAAGCCGACAATTTTTTTGCCAATAATTTGTTTAGGATCGCCAATAAATTGCTTTGGCGAAAGAATTTCAATTTTTTTAATTCTTTGGCCAATGATTTTCTTTTCTAGATAGCGCTTGGTAGTTTCTACTTCGGGTAACTCAGGCATAGGTTATTGTCCAAATTCTACTCCAAAAGTTGAATCTTTATCTAACTGTTGGTTAAAAAGGAGTTTGCCTGAAACCAGGCTAGCAGCGGGATTGACTTGGAGTGGCTGCCATTCATTGGGAAAAGAGATTAACACTGAAAGGGGAGTGCTTTGATAGCCTGATTGTTTCTGCCAATAGAGGAGATAGCCAAAGCGTTTTTGCTGGGGGTCGAAGTTGAGTTTCTGGTTAAATTTGATCGTTACTGTTCGTCGTTGTTTAATTGGGACCCTGATTAAGAAACCAATTACTTCTTTATTATTTTTAATTTCCTCTTCTCGCTCTTCTGGTCCGATGATTTTCTTTTCTTGGGGATTAAAGGGGTTGCTGACTTCGATCGATTCTAATTGAGTTTCTCGGGGAAGATAAACCCTGAGCCAATTGACATACTCTCCTCCGGGCCAATTGCTTGAAGTGGCGGTATTTTCGTAATAAATCTTGAGTTGATGACTAATTTGTCCGTCTGGTCGAAACTCAATCGCCTTTTCAATCCGTCGGCGTAAGAAATAATTGCTTTTGTTAACGCCAAGATTAGCTTCCACCAGGTAGAGATAATCAGTAAAGCAAGGCTGGAGACTACAGGTTGGGGTTTTGATTCGACCATCCCAGTTTAGTTGGTAAAGCGCTTGATTGAGTTCAGGCTGATTTAAATAAATCAGAATTTCTTTTTCTTCCAGGGCAGCCAAAAAAGCTTGACCAATTTTAAGATATTCTTCGGCTCGAGCAGCCTTAATCATTTCGAAAAGTTGCTTGCCCAGAAGGCCGAGAAAGGCCATTTTTTGGGTTGAACCAGGGAAGAATTCATTTTCGGCCCAGAACTCGGCGCGCTCAAAAAGATTGTTGGCATCAATCTTCTCGTTAAAGTCAGCCAGATAAACCTCGCCAAAAGCAGCGATTAATTTTTTGGCTGCCTCGAGATTAAAACCAATTACTCCATCGACCTGACGACCCAACTCTTTGCGCAAAAACCATTGGGCATTGCGGGCGGTTTTGGGGAAGTCAGGATCCCAGTTTACATCTCGAAGGTACCAGGTTTCTTCACCGAGAATTTCCTTGATTTGTTTCGGTGGCTCTACATGGCCTTTGAGTTGGCCATCGGCGACATAAACATCTTTAACCTCAAAGTTAATCAAGGCTCCGTCCTCGAAAGTAATCAGGGCAAAGGAGCCGATGAAGCCGCCCGTGGGTCGAAGCTCCATATTGTTCTGGAGGAGAACCAAGAAGGTGCGTCGTTGACCTTGAGCTCCTACGAGCCAGGGAAGCTGGGGGACAATTTTTTGAGCTTTAGCCAAACCTGAGCGGAGGTGGCTAATTTTTCGCCGCCAGTCCTGACTGGCTTGACGCCATCGGGGTGGAAAGAGCGACCAGCGCGATTCTAAAAGGGCTTCAACTAAGCTCAATTGCCAATCAAGTTGAACCATCTGTTGACTGATTGTCTTGATTCCTTGATCAAAGTCAAAAGAGCGATCTTTTAAAATTGCCTCAGCTAGATTAAAACTGTTTTCAGCCAGGGGCAAGGCCAATTGAACGGCTAAAGCGGTTCTATGGCCTAATTCTGCTAGCTGGGTTAGAGGTTGATTAACAAAGGGAAAGGCCCAACTTAATTGGGTCTCCTTAAGCCAAAATTCGATTTGACCGAAGCCGGTCTTTGCTTTCTGACTTGATTTCTCTGCTTGAGACCAAGATTGTTGGCTCATTTGGTTTAAGCTTTGGTAGAGCTGGCGGCTAGCCCAGACAAGACCAAAAACTACTCTAAACCAAAAAAGAAAGATTAGGAATAAGGGTATTCCTCCTAGAACCAGGAACCATTTCCAAGGCAGTTTCCGAGATTTGTGTTTAGTATCAGGAGAAGAGGGTGAAGGTTCTTCTTGAAAATGGTCAAGGATTTGTTGGATTCGCTTTTCTTCTTGTTTTTCTTCTGGGGCCGATTCTTGTTCTTCAATTACAATAAGTTCTTCCTCGGGATGAGTTTCCCTGGTGGTTTCTTGATAATTATCGGTTGACTCTGGAGAGAGGGATTCTTCTCGAGGAAATTCGAGGATGGTTGGGACCGGCGGGACATCTTCTGATAGAGAAGAAACTGATTCTTGTTTTTCCTCAGGGGCAATTTGTTTCCAAAAAAACTGGAAAGCAGCTTCGGTGGTTTCTTGCCAAGAAAATTGAGGCTGCCAGTGGAGTTGGTTTTGACTGGCCTCTATTATTGATTTTGAATAGGAGGGTAAGCGGGAGTGAGGCTGAAATTGAACTGGTTGTTCGTTCTGGGCCAGTTGTTGAATCTGGTTAACCCACTGTTGGACAGTAACTGGGGGGCCAAGAATTAAGAATTCTTTCTGGGCCGTGTTGGGTAAAACTAAGGCTTGCCAAAGAGCTTGAGCTAGATCTTGGGGGTGAAGGGGATAAATTTGATCTTGAGGGTTAAAGGGAATAGTTAAAGGCTGATTTTTAATAGCGGCGATTACAATTTGGTTTAGAGGCTCTTGGGGGTCTAGGCCTGGCCCCAAAAGAAAGTTAGTTCGAGCTAAACGCCAGTTGATTCCTTCTAAGTCAACTGATAGATCAACTTCTTTGGTGAGGCGGAGGTATTTGGCCTGGCTGCGTTGAGCTAATTGAATTGCCTCTGGGTTTCCTTGGACATCGATAACATAATCGACTAAGCTAGGTTTGCGCTTAACTACCAAACCCTGGCGGTGAAGAAAGCGGCGAAGGATTTTGGTTAGAAAGGGGTCGGCAAAAATGATCGCCGCTGGTTTGGTAGTTGCTACTTCAAACTGAAATTGACGCTTAGTTTTGGAGTCAGGCATAATTTCATTTTAACAGGTCAAGGGCTTGATTGAGAAGCTGATCTGCCTTCTGATTGAGGCGACGAGGAATCAGGTGGTAATTAATTTTAGTGGGCGAAAGAGTTTGTTCTAATTGTTTCGCTTGTTGCCACAATTTTTTGATTGAGTCTGATTTGATCCGGTAGCGGCCTTGCATTTGAGCCACTACCAGTTGGGAGTCAAGATAGCAATCGATTATTTCTGGTTGGATTGGCTGATTCTTTGCCCAGGTTAATGCTCTAATTAGCGCCTGGTACTCAGCTTGGTTATTAGTGGCCCAGCCAATGGCTTTTCCTTGTTGAAAGAGGATTTGACCCTTTTCGTCTTGGACCACAATCCCAATCGCTGCTGGGCCAGGGTTACCTCTGGCGCCACCGTCGGTGTAGATTTTTAACTTTTTCATCTTTAATTTTTAAAAATTTTTTACTCTTTCTTCTAATAGCCGCAGTTCACTTCGAATCGGGTCTAATTTTCTGGCTTTTTCAATGGCTAACCGGGCCAGCTCGTAGCGCCGAAGATTATACCAAATGGTGGCTAATTTAGCCCAGCCGTCAGGATATTCAGGGTGGCGGCTAACGATATCTTTCCAAAAAATTAATTCTTGTTTAAGAATCTTTTTTTGCTGCTGGATTTTAATCAGGTTAAAAATTAGATTAGTTAATCCAGAAAAAATTATAAAAGAGAAAAGAAAAGCAACAAAAAATATTTTTAACTGCTGATTTATTTTCTGAAAATCAGATTTTAGCGTTAAAAAAATCTTAAAAAATCTCATTTTGGTGATTAAAATTACTAATTAATCTTGGTGCCTCGGAGAAAAATGGCTCGCCAGGGACGGTAATGAGAGAAAAAGGTTTTTTGGTGGAGAATTTGACCATCACGAGCAACTTGCCAATCAAAAGAGGCCTTGGCCCCCCAAGCGGGCCAATCAATTTGTTTGGTTACTCCTTGAGGTAAAGTGGGATCATCAATATAAAGTGGTTGGGGAGGAGGAACTAGGTCCCAGAGGCGGATGTTATTAATAGTCACTTGACGGCCATCGGGTGAACCGTAGAGTTGAAAAGCTAGGTATGATTGCTGTTGGTTGAAGACTCGTTGAATTAAAAGATAGTGTTGGGTATCGTTTTTAAATTTAAAGTCAGTGGTGGGAGAAAAGACGGTGGCGTCAAAACCTGGTTTGGCATTTTGTTCGTAATAGGAAACCCGATAGGCATGGGCCCGGCGCTCGATAATGGGCAGACCGGCGTTAAGGGCGGCGCGGAAGAGGGTGGTAGAAACCTGACAGACTCCTCCGCCCGTTCCCAGGATAGTGCGTCCATTTTTGATGATATAAGCGTCGCGGAAGCCAGTATTTTTCGAGATTTCGCCCAGAGCCTGATTAAAAGAGAAAGTTTCTCCGGGCGCAATCAAGAGACCATGAAGCCGACTTGAGGCAAGGTCAATATTGTGAACTCTTGAGGCAATTGAGTGGCGAAAGTATGATTCTCCTTGCCCCAAGAGGGCGACAATACCCAAACGATTGGTAGCCGAAGTTTTGATTTGGGCCTCAATTTTTTTGAGGGGCAGATTTTTAACGACAACAGATTGTTGTTGATTTACTAGTTGATTAAGACCCTGAATAATTAATTGGACGGTAGCTTCCTGATTAAGTCGAAATCCTGGCCGGTCAGGCCGGAAGGCAGTAACACGGCCATTTTCAAAGCGGAAAAGAGCATTCTCTGGTTCGCGATTGACTGACTGGGCCAACACAGTCACATATTCGGCAATCTTTTCTTTGTCCCACCAAGAAGTGAAGCCAACAAAGTTAATTAACTGAGGGGGGTCAATGACAAAATTTTGTTGTTCAGAAGTAAAAGTGATTTTTTTACCGATTAATTTTTCCGCTCTTTGTTGAGCGGCCTCAATCTGCTCTTTGTTGGGTAGATGGTTGAGCGTTTTGATAGGCAACTCAATTTCTTGGTCTAGTTTTAGAAAGGCAAGGCGATCAAAGATGGTCGTTTTTAAACTGTCTTGGTCCAATTGTTGGCCTACTTTGCCCTCGCTGACAGTAATTGTTTTTGTTTCTGGGTTGAAAATGAGGCGGACAGGAATGGCCGGTTGCGCAATTTGAGCGGCAATGGTGGCTAGCTCTTGATTTAATTTCTCTTCATTGAGGAAAAATTCTAAACTAATTTCTTTGGGATGAAGCCAATTTTCAATTGGCTTTCTTCGTGATAGGCGATAGGCTTTCTCGGCTGTTTTTCTTGGCAAATAATAACCGTCTATTTTTTTCAAATCTATCAGCCATGATTGTTGATTGTGTTTCAGTTTCAACTGAAG
This sequence comes from Candidatus Shapirobacteria bacterium, assembly GCA_027021145.1. Taxonomy (GTDB): domain Bacteria; phylum Patescibacteriota; class Microgenomatia; order UBA12405; family JAHJSD01; genus JALUUX01. The sequence continues at coordinate 4,490 of JALUUX010000097.1, read as the reverse complement.
AGGTTGGGCGGAAGTAATTTTTCGTTCGATAACTTTGGTGGCTTGATCAATTGTTAGGCCTGAGATATTAATGCCAATTACCGAAGTTCGGGGATAAACTCTGTTTTTGAAGGCCAGAAAGAAGGCAACTAAAATTATTAGTGGCAGGCTGATAGTAACTACTAGCAAACTGATGAGCAAAGCTTTTTTCCAACTCATGACTTTTTCATTATACCCGACTTTGCCTAAATTTCGCTTTTTCGCTAGAATATCATTAAGATGAGGAAAAATAAACGCCAGTTATTGGCCAATTATTTCGCTCACCAGCCAGTGAGAATAGTCTATTTGTTTGGCTCCCAAGCCAGTGGCAAAGTTCATCCAAGAAGCGATTACGATTTTGGCATTCTTTTTGACCGCGATCTTGACTCGAGTAAACGCTTTGAAAAGAGGTTGGAGATGATGAGCGATCTGAGTAAAATTCTTGGTTGTGATCGAGTGGAAATTGTTGATTTGGAGGCAGCGCCGAGTTATTTAGCTTATTCTGTTATTGCTCCTAGGGAAATAGTTTTAGTTAAGGATGAAAAAGCCCGAATTAGCTTCGAGCATCGAGTTTTCTCTCTTTATTTTGATCGTCTTTATTATCTTAAGCGCCATACTCAGGAAAGTTTGCGCCATTTTGCTGGAGAATGAATTCTCTCGCCAAGTGGCCAAGTTTTATCTCTGGGAATCCCAAAAAAATCTGCGAATTAACAAGTTTGGTTTAGGTTTTCTATCTTTCACCTTCTAATCACTCTAGCTATCGCTGTTCCAATTTCTGGCTGGGGGTGGTAAAATAAAATCGAAATGGGAGAAAGAAATGACGGGCCAACTATGGAGGATTTAATTTGGGCTCAGCGGTTAAGAACAGATAGGGGTGGGAGTGCTGCTGCAGTGATAGCTAGGGAAATTGAAGATGCTTTTCCAGGTGAACATGCTTCAGAAGAAGAGTGGGAAAGGTTTAGATTGAGGCTCGAGAGCGGTTTTGCCTATGCAATAGGAGCAAAGGAAATGCTTGTTCCTGAGGAATTAATTGCTAAACTGAGAAATCCTGAGGCAATAGTCGCAGATCTAGAAGCACGCTCTTTCTTGAATTTGTGGAGTGCCCTGTTTGTGAGTACAGACGCAATGCGGGAGGCCGGAAAGGATAGTTGGGCCATTTATGAGGCTATTAGAAAAGTGACAGAGACACCAATGCTAGAGATGGACGAAAAGGCTCTTTTGGAAGGAAGGAATTTAACCCCCGAAGAACGAGAAAGAAAGACGGTGCTACGAGTGCTGGCTGACCACGCCTTAGCCCGAAGAATACTCCATACAGCTTTTTTAAACAGAGTTTGGACCGCTGGTGACCAAAATGTAACTAAAGAAGTATTTCAACGGGGGTTTTTTGATCCGGGTTATAATCCCATTGTCTTTCCTGATCGAATGCACTGGGAAGCTCTATTTGCAGAAGAGTTTGCGGGAAAGAAAGGGTTGCTAATGGATAAGATTTTGAGGAAAATAGTTCAGTACGGTCAAGAAGGAATTGAATTGGAAAATGGTCGGAGAGTTAATCCCTATGCTGAAGGATTTGCTGATGACGTTGTTTTGGGAAAATGGCTAGCGGGGTTACTTGAAGTGGCAGAGGGAAGGATTGATCTTGTTTTAGAGGCCTGGCATCTGGCTCTTCTTTGGGAAATTCCAGGTCATTTTGGGGCGACTATAGTTAATGAAGAAAAAAAATTCCCAGATGGCTCCGTTAGAAGGGTGAAATTATTGAAGATAGGTAATCCTCCAATAGTACCTCACTGGATGACAACAGCTGGCAGGCTAATGAATCTTAAGAAGTTGGTTGAGGGTGGTTGGCCTATTCCTCAAGAAGTTACTGGTATTGATCAACTTACATGGGCTAAAATAAGAGAAATTTTGCTAACTCAGAGGTATTTATTGGAGATGTGCTATTCCCATACTGGCCCACCTTTGAGTATTGGTGTTGTCGGTGGGGTAAAGAAGCCATTAATTGATACCTATCTCCATAGTGTAAGGGTAATGCAGGATGGTCAAGAAAAAACACTTTGGCAACTATGGTGGAATGAAAGGAGAACTTTAGCTAATTTACCATGGAAAGCTACTGAGCGAGTAATAGCCGGTCAAGATGAACAAACTGAGTTAGCTACTTTTGAAGGTTGGGCAACAATTACAAGAGGGCGAGCGATTGCTATAGCTGACAGAATAAGAAATATTCCTGCACTTGAAGAGATGGCAAAGAGAGATTTTTGGAAAAACTTGACTCGGACTTGGGCGGTGAAAATGGGCATTAGTAGAGAGCAAAGAAGGTGGATTATGCTTTCCTGGCTTTTTCCTTACACGGTTTGTTCTGATAGGGAGAGGGCCCAAGATATGGTCAATGCGATTTTGCGCGGCGGCAGCAGGGATGTTGCTCAATGGGTAAGAAATGTTCGTTTGACAAATAGGGCTAATGCTGGGGTTCCTAGTTTATCGAGAATACTCGAAGCAGCCGTGAGTGAGACTTTTATTGGTGAAGAGGATGCTAAGTGGATTAACAATATGATAAATAAATCTCCATCGGAAATTTTAAGGAGAAATTAATTTTTTCGTTATTATTGTTCTTTCGGGCATTAATTTATTAGCTTGCTAGTGAAATTTTTGGAGAGAAACTAGCCTGTTAGTTTTTTTGCCGCAGTTTGACCCATATTTGATAGGCCTTGTGTTATGGTTGTTTTTACTTCGTCGCTTGCTGTTCTAGAGCCCCACCATCTCAAGAAAGGTGCATTTGGGAATTTCTGAGACAATCTAGTTAAGGCAGTATCGATTACTTGAGGTTGAGAGGCAGCTACCATTCCGTAACCAACCATTCCTTTTGCGGGGCCGAAGGCTTGGCCGACGGCGGCGCCGAACATACTGCTACTACTCATTACTTTTCTAATGATATCAGGCAGGCTGGAAAGAGTCAAAAGGAAGCCCAGACCCAGGACTACTTTAATGATGGCGCCGCTAACTCCGGTATCAGGTCCAACATTGGGAGGACCAATTAAGGGAGCAATCCACATTCCTCCATTATTGCTAATGGCTGAGTAGCTAACAATGAGACCCAAGAAAGCGACGATGATAACCGCTGGAAAGATGGCTAATTCAGTAACTAGGCCTTTGAGCCACTCACCAAAACCAATGCCTTTAAAATTAACTGGCAAAGCACCGAGCATAATCTGGAAAGGTCCCAAAATAATTTTTAGGACAACATTGATGTAGGCTTTAACCAGGGCAATAAAAAGTTTAACTAAGCAGAAGAAGGCAATAATGGCAAAGATGAGAGAACCAAGGATAGCGCCCGCTTTGGCTCCACCCAAGCCACCGGCCACTCCGCCTATTAGACTGCCAATAACAGGAATGGGAATGGCAATAGTGCCAACAATTGTTCCTAAAGCTGCGCCAATGACTCCGCCAATTAAAGCAGTAAAAGTGCCGCCTTGAACTACTAACAGAGCGAAAGGAGGAACCAAGGAGAGAAAGCCCCAGTTAATTACATTTTCAGCGCTGGCAGCTGCTGGTAAGGCGCCGGCTGCTCCTCCTGCCACCGCCCCTTCTGGGCCACCGGTTGCGGCTCCCAATGCTGCTCCGCTTAAAATACCTTGCCATAGGTTTTGATCAATGGCTGGTTTAAGAATAGCAATTCCTAGACCAATAACTACATACATTAGATCGATCATAAAACCAGCAATGGCGTAGGAAAAGGTGACTAAAATTAGGGCGCCTACAATTTTTGGTAGGGCGTTTTCGATGGTAATCACGGCTTGGGGAGAAATTTTGAATCGAAAGATAATTGCTAGACCCATAAAGATAAAAACTAGGGTAAAAAGGATGTAGGTGACATTACGAAAAGCTTTCCAGATAGGAAGAATGGGCTGAAGGCCAGTGAAACCCACCCCCTGGGCATAGGCCGGAGTCACTCCCAAACGATGAAGAACATCATAGGCATAATAGACCCCTGAGGCAGGAGGAACCCGATAGAGGCCGGCAATTAAATTGCTAGTAGTTTGGAGGGCTCCTTCTTGTTTAACCTGACCACTTTCATCCAATTTGCCCGAGATGGAGTCTTTAGCGGAAGCCAAAAGGTTAAAGAAGGTTTGTTCGTCAACACACTCCTTAGTTAATTTGCCTCGGTCACAAGTATATTTGAGCCAGTTTTTATAATTAGAAGCAGCCCCAACTGATCGGAGAATGGCGCCAATAAAAATTAGGCTTATTAATAACCAAGTTATTTTTTTGGTTTTTCTAAAGATCACTTTCATCGTTTTTAATATACCAAATTATTCTTTCTGATTAAAGAATGAGATGGATTAAGGGACTACTGGAATTCACCAGGAATAGATTGATAATCAATGACTTTTTTGGGAAGCTCTAAAGCTCCTTGACCCGGTAAGTTAAGTTGTGGGCCCATGCTAGCGAATGATTGACCACAGAGACCATTGGGGTCA
>JALUUX010000096.1 GCA_027021145.1 Candidatus Shapirobacteria bacterium | reverse complement strand
CCTTGAGCCTAACGCGCTACTTGAGTGCTTTCTTGTTTGGCTTAATTACCGGCGCCTTAATTATTGATGCTTATGTTTTAATGAGAAAAAAGATTTATCGTTCAGTCGGGCGGACCACCGCTCATGCTGGTTTCTTGGCTTTAATGTTTCTCTTGATCTTATTAAGTCAACCAGGAGTGATAAATTAGTGAATAGTGAATAGTTAATAGTGAATAGTTTGGTTAAAAGTTAAAAGTTAATTGAAAAGTTAAGCCGGTGATAATTCAGGAGATAAAAAAACATCCATTTGACTTTATTTGTTTAGGAGTAATTTTTCTATTGGGATTGGGGGCCTTCTTGATTTTTGGCCATTTGCCAGGAGGACAGCAATTGGCGCTAGTCTTAACCGGTTTGGGTTATTTTCTTTGGGGAATTTTTCATCACTGGCAAGGAGGTGATCTTTCTCTGAAGGTAATCGTCGAATACTTCATGTTGGCGGTTCTAGGGATCCTGGCGGCCTTCTTTTTAGTTTTAAGAGAGTGATATAATTACCCCAAATGACCAAAGTTTTTTATAATCCTACCAGAGGGCGGGTTTCTTGGACTAGTTTAGGTACTGAAATTAGGGAGTTTATTCTTTCTGACCAGGAATCCCGTTATCGGCTAATTATTGGCTCTGATTCTCGGATTAAGAAAAGAGGAGGGGGTCAAGATTTGGATTTGGTGACGGCGATTGTCATTCACCGTAAGGGGAGGGGAGGGCGTTATTTTTGGCGCAAACAAAAGATTAAAAATGTTTATTCATTGAAAGAAAAGCTCTATCGGGAGACAATTGCCTCATTAGAAGTGGCTCATAAATTGTTAGGGATTTTGAAAGAAGATTTAAATGGTCATTTTGAGACTTTGGAAATTCATATTGATGTGGGGGAGAGAGGGCCGAGTCGGGAGATGATCAAAGAATTGGTCGGTATGGTTACGGGTAATGGCTTTACCGCTAAAACTAAGCCTGGTGCTTACGCCGCTTCGTCAGTAGCTGATAAATATACCTAGACAATGACTAGAAAAGCCAAGATCGAAAAATTAATTTATCGTGGCTGGGCCGAAGGAGAGGATTTAGTCACCAAAGAAAAAATTTTGCTTCGGTGGGCGCTTCCTGGGGAGAGAGTGGAGTATCGCTTTTTCCGTCGGAAAAAGGGAGTAATTTTAGCCGACTTAACGGCGATAGTTAAGCCATCTCCTTGGCGAATTAAACCTCGGTGCTCTTGGTTTGGCCGTTGTGGTGGTTGTAGTTGGTCGAATTTAACTTACCAGCAAGAGTTGGCCTGGAAAGAGTGGGTTATTCGGGAAGTTTTTGAAACTGTGGCCCAGGTTGATCTTCAAGAAAAGATTAACCCGATTATTCGATCAAAAAGGCGTTATGGCTATCGAGGGAAAACTGAGCTTACTTTCAGCTTGGATCCGAAGGGGCAATTGGTAGCTGGCTTTCATCAGCCCGGCAGGCCAGATCAGGTTTTGGCGATTGACCGTTGTTGGCTTCATCGACCAATAGTTAATCAAGCCTTGATGGCCCTGAGGCGAATTTTACCCCAGACCTCATTGCCAGTTTATCAGCCCCGGACTGGCCAAGGAGTTCTGAGGTCTATTATTTTTCGAACCAATCGAGAGGAAGAGTTATTAATTGGGCTGATTGTTGAAAATCAGGAAAAAATGAGTCTTAAAGAAAAACGCCTCTGGCTAGACCAGTTTAGACAGCAGCTGGGAAAGCAGTTGGTGAGTTTTTGGTTAATCAAAGAGCGGCGGCGACCCGGGGAGCCGGTTGAAGTGGCTAAAGAACATTGGTGGGGAGCTGAGTTTTTAACTGAAGCTGTGGCCGGGATTGATTGGCCTATCGGGCCATTAAGCTTCTTTCAAAATAACGCTGAGCAGGCCGAAAAAATGATTGATCAGTTAAGGCGGTGGACCAAGAGCCATCTGGCTTCTTCGGCTCGATTACTGGATCTATACGCTGGTACCGGGTTTTTATCTCTTCCTTTGGCTCATTTAGTCGCGGAGGTGGTCGCAGTAGAGATCGATGCCGAGGCAGTAGTCTTAGGCCAAAAGTTGATTCAAGCAAGAAAAGTAAAAAATTATCAGTTCTTTTTGGGAGATAGCAGTCGGGTTTTAACTCGTCTTTTGGAGCAGGGCCTTAGTTTCGAGGCAGTGATTATTGATCCTCCCCGGGCGGGGCTCTCGAAAAAAGCTCTTCGTTCATTATTGATGCTTCGGCCCCAATTTATTTTCTATATTAGTTGTAGTCCCGTAAGCCAGGCCAGGGATCTGGCCTACCTCATCAAAAAAGGAGGCTATCGCTTGATTGAATTACAACCAATTGATATGTTTCCTTGTACTTGGCATGTTGAATCAATGGCTCTCTTAAGGCGTCAGTAAGGTCATAAGGATGCCGGAAACGAGAGGAATAAAGAGGTTGTCGTCAATCTTTCGTCCTTTGATTCGAGGATCACTAAATTCTAGGGCCAGCGTTCCCAAGCTTGCTAAAGCAGCTACTTTAAGGGGTAAGTATTGAACTGTAGCCAGGACTACTACTAAATAAGCCGCTATAGAGGCGGCTAATCGTTTCTTTCGAGGTGGGTTAGGGGACCAAAAAGAGCCAATTAAGGCATTAACTGAGTCGCCAATGGCCAAATTTAGGATGGCTGCTAAAGCGATGGGGCGGGAAAAAATTAGTACGGCTAAGAGTGAGCTAAGGGTGAAAAATAGGGGGCCCAGAGCCAGGAATCGATGGCTGGGCTGAGGTTCGAATTGAGCAGAGCTTGTTTCTCGCTGGCGCTCGAAATAGGCGGGGCCTGTTTCTCGCTGGCGCTCGAAATAGGCGGGGCCTGTTTCTCGCTGGCGCTCGAAATAGGCGGGGCCTGTTTCTCGCTGGCGCTCGAAATAAGTAAAACTTGTTTCTCGCTGGCGCTCGAAATAGAGAATAAGATTTTTGATTCGGCGGGGTAAAAAAGCAGAATTAAGGCTAAGGAGACCGAGGAAGATAGTCCAGAGCAAAAGATTGAAAGGGCTAAGAAAGCGATATTCTAGGAGAAAAACCAGTAGGAGGCCATAAAAAAGATGAATTAGTTTGCGCCGGGCATTAGGGTCTTGACCCCACTGCAATGCCCGGCGATTATGGGAAAGAAAATAGAAGAACCAAAAACAGATTGTGCCGAGAATAAAGCCCGCAATAACATCAGTGAAGTAATGAAGGCCAAGACTGACTCGGGAATAAGCAATGCCGGTCATAATTCCAAACCAAAGCCAGGCCAGACGAGGATAAAAGTAGGATAAGGCCCAAGCAAAAAAAGTGGCTAAAGCGGCATGAAGGGAGGGGAAAGAATAATCCTGAGGGATGTTGCTAGCAACACCAAGAACTTGGGGTTGATGCCAAAAAGGCCGAGGGATGGCGGTGACTTTTTTTAGGAGTTGGCCGCTGAAAAGAATGATCGCTTCGGCAGGAAGGAAGAAGCGAAGAAACAGCGGCCGCGCTTTTTTAAAAGCGATAATTAAAGGAAAAAGACCAATGACAGTGATAAGTAATGGCGAATTAATTAACTCGTTCATGTTTTTCGTTTTACCTTGATTTTTTGAGCTCGCCACTCAGTAATTCTTTGATGATGACCAGAGAGAAGTATTCGGGGAACTTTCCAGCCTTTGAAGATAGGGGGGCGAGTATATTGAGGAAACTCTATTAGAATTTGATCATTTATCATTTGGCCCTTTGCCATTTGCTTATTGAGCATTTCTCTAAGACCAGGGGAAAAGGATTCGATTTCGGCCGCTCCTTCTTTTTCTAGCACTCCCGGTAAAAGCCGCGAGACGGCATCAATAACTACCATTGCTGGAATTTCTCCACCCGAGAGGACATAATGACCGATTGAAATATCCTCATCAATCAAATATTTTCTCACCCGCTCATCAACTCCCTCGTAATGACCACAAATTAGAATTAGATGCTCCATTTTGGCCAATTTTCTCGCTACTTTCTGATTAAAAATTTTTCCTTTTGCCGAAAGCAAGATAATTTTTGGTTTTTGGTTTTTGGTTTTTGGTTTCAGCGATTGAATGGCATTGTATATTGGCTCGATTCTCAGGATCATCCCTGGTCCACCGCCATAGGGCCGATCATCAACCGTCCCTCTTTTGTCAATGCCCCAATTCCTCAGGTTGTGTGTCTCAACTTCTAACGCCCCAATTTCCCGGGCCTTTTTGATCATGCTCCAGTCGAGAAAGGAGGAAAATAATTCTGGAAAGAGGGTGATAATATCGATTTTCATTTCTTATCTTATATATATCCCCTGTCTCGCAATTTTGGCGATCGTAGAAATTCCGAGACAGTTTTGTTAAAATGATTATACACTATCGTCAAGATGACGAAATACAAATATTATTTTTATAAACCAAAATCAGAGGTTGTCAAGGATATTTTTCGATGGCTGGCAGCGGCAGGGGCGGTTTATATTGCTGCTGGTTCTCCTTATTTTATTAGAAATCTTCTTCGTGCCTGGAAAAGGGCGAGGAAATATTCTAGAAGGCGACTGACCAACACTTTTTGGCGGTTAAAGAAGGAGGGGTTAATTGAAATTCGAAGGGAGGGTCATCAGATATATATTGGATTGACAGAGGAGGGTAAAAAGAAGGCGGGTTGGATGCAAATAGATGAGCTGAGAATCAAAAGGCCTAAAAAGTGGGATGGTAAATGGCGCTTGATTATTTTTGATATCGCCGAACTTAAGCGAATTTACAGAGAAGCTTTTCGGGGAAAATTAAAGGAGTTGGGGTTCGAACCCTTACAAAGAAGTGTTTGGGTGCATCCCTTCGATTGCCGAGATGAAATTGAGCTTTTGCGCGATTTCTTTGGTCTTTCTGAGGGAGAGATGCGTTTTGTTGTCGCCGAATCAATCGGAGACGATACTGCCTTAAGAGAGGTGTTTAAACTATAACCTCAATCTAGCACCCTCAATGAGTCCAGCGACAGACTTAGTAAATAATACTATATTGTCTCAGAATTTTGACGATCGTAGAAGTTGCGAGGCAGAGATTTCTGTATAACATATCGCCCATAAACTTCTTTATATCTCTGTGTTTTTATAAATTTCTTGAAAAGTTGAGATTGGGTTTTCGATCTAGATTTTGAGGGTTGGAGATAAATTTTCCATTTTGGGCTTTAAACCAGGCGCTAATTCCGATCATCGCCGCATTATCACTAATTAAACTTTTAGAATAAGGGATAAAAACAGGAACGCGATATGCTCGGGCTGTTTTTCTAATTTCTCGGCGTAGGTAGAGATTGTTAATGACGCCTCCACCCAAAAACAGTTGTTGAGGATGGTAGTGCTCAAGCGCCTTTTTAAGCTTAATAGTAATTGATTTAGCCAGGACTCTTTGAAAAGAGGCAGCGAAATCAGCGTAGAATTGGCGATTCTTTTGGGATTCGGGAATGCCGCGGATTTTATAAAGACAGGCGGTTTTTAGGCCGGAAAAACTGAAGTTTAAAGATGGATCGCGTACCATGGGAATGGGTAAGTTAAATCGAAAAGGGTCACCTTCTCGAGCTAGTTCCTCAATGATTGGCCCACCCGGATAACCCAAATTAAGCATTTTGGCCACTTT
>JALUUX010000095.1 GCA_027021145.1 Candidatus Shapirobacteria bacterium | reverse complement strand
ATCCGATTAAATTCTTTTAGGCTGAGATCAACACAAGCCTGCCAGACCGCTTTAGCTTCTGGATCGCCTTCTTCGAGTTTCCTAAACCACTTCCTCCCCTCCTCTTCCAAGGAGGGATCCTTTTCGGCTAGCCGATGAAACTCAACATAAAGCCGCTCTAAATTTTCAATTTTCAAATTTTCAATTTTCAAATTTTTGGATTTAATCATGTAGATCAATTTACCGAACTGAGTGCCCCAGTCACCTAAGTGATTGTCGCCAATTGTTTTCCAGCCTAAAAATTGATAAAGATTGTAAATTGCCTGACCAATATTGGTTGAGCGCAAATGACCAATGCCAAAAGGCTTGGCAATATTAGGCGAGGAATAATCGATAACCATTGCTTTACTCCTGCCTAATTTTGCCATTTTTTTGGTAAATTTATCTTCGTTTGTTAGCTCAACTGCTTGACTGATAAGGTAATCTTGGGAGAGCCAGAAGTTAATAAAGCCGGGGGGAGCGGGTTCGATTTTGGTGATTGGTAGTTGGTAATTAGTGATTAGCGCAGTTAGCTTCTTGGTAATCAATTGAGCTAGTTGCAAGGGCGAATTTACTTTTAACTTTTGAGTTGTAGTTTTGACTTCCTGCCCGCCTGAATGCGTTAGCTTTTGGCGGGTTGACTTTTGACTTTTGAGCTTCTGAAATAAAACTAAAGCAATATTAGTGGCATAATCACCATGCTCGGGTAAGTTTGGATGCTCCAGTTGGATTTCGTCAGCAGAAATCTTTACCGGCCAACCAAGATCCTCAACAGATTCCACCAATAGATTTTTAATCTCTTTGGCAATCATTGTTAATATTCTAGCAAAACAACGGGTCAATTTCTTGTCAGGCTCAAATTTTAACTTGTCAAGTTGAAATTTACGGGTAAGTTGGAAAACCAAGCCTTGACAAAAAGAGGTCTCTGAGTTTATCTAGAATTAAGGTGGGGTTGGGCGGAAAAAAACACCTGGGTATCATTCATTTTCGCCTCGGCCAACGAGATGGAGTCAGTCTGGAAATCGATAAAAGAATTAAGCTGCTTCAAAAACATCCCCTAAAAATTACCCTTATCGGCGGCAATATTCACCCCCACTACCCCCAAGAAAGTCATTACTTCCCCTGGCTTGACCTCGATCGCCCTCAAACTCAAGAAATCTTCCATGGCTTTCTCAAGGGCAGCTTTGCCTCAACTACTGAAGCTCAGAAACGCTATTACCAACTAGAGCAGCGCTACTACCGCGCCTGGTGTCATCTATTTCAAGAAAGGCAATTTGACTTTCTCTTGATCCATAACCTTCTCTCCCTGCCCCTTATTTTGCCCGCCACGACGGCTCTGGTTCGGGCCTTGGATCACTACCAAATTCCCTCTTTAGCCCTGAATCATGATTTTTGGTTTAATCGCGATTATTTTCAAGTTAGCCCTTATCGATTTGTCCGAATGATCCTCAGTCAACTGCCGCCTAAGCGCTCCTTCATCCATCATCAAGTAATTAATTCTCTGGATCAGAAAGAATTGCTCCGTCGGCGGGCCATCAGGGCCGAACGGATTGGCGATTACTGGGATTTTGACCAACCACCACTGGAGCGCGATCAATTCAACCAAGATTTTTTGGCCCATTTTGGTCTTAAGGAGAACGATTTTTTGATTCTCCAGGCCACCCGAATTGTCCCCCGAAAAGCGATTGAAAATAGTATTCTCTTTGCCGTCGAATTAAAGCGCCAGCTCAAGAAGCACCTTCCTTGGCGCCTTAATCAGAAGCGACTGACTTCGACCTCACGAGTGGTGCTTTTTTGCTCCAATTTTCCTGATCTTGATTATCACTGGTATCAAGAGAAGCTTGAGCAACTGGCTCGAGCCCAAGGAGTAACCGTAATCTGGGCCCATGACCAAATTGCTCTCCATCGAAGTCAACACCAGAAGCAAAAAATTTTCAGTTTCTGGGACCCCTATCTTTTTGCTGATCTGGTCACTTATCCCTCAATCAAAGAGGGTTTTGGCAATCAATTTCTGGAGGCAGTTTTCTTTAAAAAGCCAATCGTCCTCTTTGAGTATCCGGTTTTTCGGGTCGACATTAAGCCTGAAGGTTATCGCTATATCTCCTTAGGTCAACGAAGCTACCGCCGCCAAGGCTTTAATTTTGTTCCCCGAAAACAAATTAGAAAAGCAGCTGAAAAAGCCCTTCACCTTCTTAGCCAGCCCCAACTTTGCCGGGAATGGGCGGAGATTAATTTTCGCCTGGCACGGCGCCATCACTCTTTTGATCGGCTGAGTCAGGATCTAGCCCGTAATATCCTTAGCCGAATTTGAGTTCCTAATTGATGCGACTCTGGGAATTATCAGCTTAGCCACTGGAACAAAATCAGTGCCGATCGGCAGCAAATTTGGTTAGAATTAACCGATTTAGGTTCAAAAATCCCTGCCGATCGGCAGGGATTTTGGTAAGAGATGAATCAACCAAACATCCTCTTGACAATTATCCATTTTTAAGGCTATTATCAAAATAGCAATGACAGAAGGATTAACTCCCACTACTGCTACTCAGCAAGAAAGAGTAACGGAGACACCACCACCACAAGACCAGGAAAGAAGAGAGGCCACCCCACTAAAAGATCAATTTCGGAACGCACTAACTCAGCTGACAAAAGCTATAGCAGAGAAAGAACCTGAGGAGCAAGTTGAAAAGTTAAGAAGAGTAACAGAGAAAGCAGCAGAGAACTACTGGGAAGCGCTTTCTCAAGTAGAAGGCACCCCACCAATCGAAAAAGAACCCGAGAGCATTGCCCTAAATCAACAGGAAAGAATATCAGTGCGAAGAAAAGTGACAGAAGGGGTAGGTGATACCATAAATGATGAGATAACCAGAACAGCACAAGAATACAATCTCCGCCTCGACTCAGATGAATGGCGAGGATGGTTGATACGAAGCACAGCAGAACAAAGAGAAGAACTAATCACTGCCCAAATAAAAGAGGAAGAAGTTGTAAAGGCCCTACAAGAGAGAGATTTAAATAGTTTAACTGATAATGAACTCAGAGCAATCGCCCAGGTTTTTGCTGAAGCACGAGAACAGAGAGAGGCAATACGAGCAATGATAGGAGTCCAATTAAGTGAAGGAGTGTTAAGGGCGATGGGAAGGGAGATAATTGCTAGAGGACAAGAATTGAAAGAAGTTTTTGGATCCCTTAGAAATCAAACCTTCAAACTGCTAGTGGGGGTGGCACTGGTAGTGGGTGCAGTAGAACTAGTAACCGGAGGCCATCCCTCACAACTGCTTGAACTGGGCCGAGTAATAGTTGAGGGAACACTGCAAGACGCCGATCCAGCGGCAGGGGTAATAAGAATGGTAGACTATATTGCCCAGGTGGCAAGCTATCAGCTTAAAAGCTTGGCTTCTCCAGCGAATCAAGAGCAGGCTGCCAAGGTTGCCTCAGTCATTACTAGTCGGGGAGATCATCTCAAGCAACTACTGGGACCCACAACCAGACTCGCGGCAATGGGACTTGGCGCAATAACAATGACAGGTGCCTGGACTGTTCGAAAATTAGGAGCGGTCATCGGAGATCTGGCAAAAATTCGAAGAGCAAGAAAGAATTTGGCCGAAGCGCAAGAAAGATTGGAAAAATTCAAACAAGAAAGTTTAAAAAGGCAATAAAATAATTAAAAGTTAAACTAATATTCTAAAGATTAAGTTATGGCTTTAAAAAAGAAGCAAACCAAACCAGAAAGTCGATTTTTGAGTCAAGAAGAGCAAGAGCAGTTGAAGCAGCTGTGGGCCAAGATAGAAAAAGACGAAGGTGGCTGGGAAGAGTGGCAAAAGATAAATCAGATAATAGATCGATTAGTTAAGAGAATTCAGGAAGAAGCAAAGAAAAGGGATGATGTTAGATTGCTCCAATACGCCAACCTTCTCTTAGAACAACAGCAGGCTTCTTACCAAGAATTAATCAAAGAATTGATAAAATTAAAGGCGAAAAAAGGAGAGGATCTTTCTTCCAAGATTATTTCTCCCTAATTAATTTTTCTCGCTCAGCCCCTGATTTTGGCTCAAAAGGTAAATCGTGATAAAATATACTATGGGAAAAGAAGGGTTGGCGGTGATTTTATCGCCAGGAGCGCTTGAACAGCTAAATCAAGCCGTGGAGATGCTTCAAGTACCAATTCTAACGGCTTTTTCTCTCATGGGTCATTGGTTTCTTGCCGATCAAACAATAACAGCTATTGCTTTAGGCCAATTAAGATGTATTTTTCCCGTTCTCGTCATTTCAGTTGAGGCAATGATCGTGGCCTCGGCCTCAAGTCAACCACCAGAGAAATTGGTAATCGCCGCTGGAGCGGGACTAATCGCAGGCTTGATAAGCGCGACGATCAGCTCCGCTCGCTTTCATCACCAAGAGAAGGAATGATTTCCGCTAATTTTTGGGCTACTCCAAAGCAGGCCGCTCTAACCCGATCGCCAAGACTAGGTTGTTCTGGAGCCAAAGCAGCCTTAATTGCTTGTTCCCATGAAGCGCCCCTAAATACACAAGCCAATTGAGCCCGCGGTCGCAACTTGCCAACTCTTGGTCTTACAACCATAACTTCAAAAGCTACTTCTGTTCCCTCCTGACCTGCTAATAAAACTCGAGCATGGTCCAGTTCGTGATCCCTTAAACCTAATAGAGGAAATGAACATTGAGTGATATCAGTCTCACTCTCGATAGCAATTATTCCTACCTTAAAAGCTTCAATCAATTTGTCAAGATCAGATTGAGCCTGATCAAAATCATCAGTAAAAGGAGTTCCAACCCTGACAACATCAATAGGACCTAGCCTTCGCTCAGTGAAAATAAGTCTTTCTCTATCTTTCCCAATAAAAGGAGGATAATAACGACGCCGACGCTCAGGGCCCATTATCTGTCTTGTTAAACAACAAAATTAATTAATTTTTGAGGGAGAAAAATAATCCGTTTAATTTGTTTTCCTTGAAGAGCGCGGGCCACTCGCGGCTGGCGCCGAGCCAGTGATTCTAGTCGCGACTGATCAGCGGCCTCATCAGCCGCCACCCTAATCGTCCCCCTCAGCTTGCCATTAACTTGGATCACTATTTCCACTTCGGCATCGACTAAAAACTGAGGCTCAACTTGGGGCCAAGTAGTTTGATGAACACTCCCCTCTCCCCCTAATTGAGACCAAAGCTCCTCAGCTAAATAAGGGGCAAAGGGAGCCAATAGCTGAATTAATTTTTTCATTTGGTCATTGGTCATTGGCCATTTTTCTTTTTCGGCCTGATTCAAAAATTCCATCATCGCGGCTACGGCGGTATTGAAAGAGAAGTGGTCAATATCGTCGCCTACTTTCTTGATCAGCTTGTTTAAAGCAACAAGAAGGCTTTTTGGACTCTCTTCACTCCGGGAGAGACCTTCGGCCACTCCCGGAGTGTTTTTTGCCTTTTGTTTGATGAACTTTTCAAACCGCCTCAAAAACCGAGCCACACCCGCCAAAGCCTTATCGTTCCAGGCCGTGGTTCCTTCATAAGGCCCCATGAACATTAAATAGGTCCGTAGGGCATCAACGCCGTACTGCTGCCAAACTTCGTCAGGATTGATGACATTGCCGCGAGACTTGCTCATTTTCTGGCCATCAGGACCCAAAACAATCCCATGAGT
>JALUUX010000094.1 GCA_027021145.1 Candidatus Shapirobacteria bacterium | reverse complement strand
ACTCCTATTCTTGAGGAGGGGATGGCTTTAGCGATTGAAGTCATTTATACTTTAGGTAAGCCGGCTTTGCGAAAGTTGGCTGATGGCTGGACAATTAGTACTCAGGATGGTAAAATATCAGCGCTTTTTGAGAAAACAGTGGTGGTAACCCGAAAAGGAGGAAAAGTAATTACCCCATTTATTTGGGAAAGCTAAAACTATTGCTATGGCAGAAGAAAAAATTAAAGTTAAGGGCGTGGTAACCGAAGCCTTGCCAGACACAACTTTTCGGGTTAAACTCGATGATGGACGAGAGATTCTAGCTTATTTAGCGGGAAAAATGAGGTTGCACTATATTAGAGTGATTCCGGGAGATCGGGTTCTTGTTGAGCTAAGTCCTTATGATTTAACCCGAGGAAGAATTATTTATCGGGAGAAGTAATGATAAAGAGAAAAAGATGAAGGTTCAGGCGAGTGTTAAGCGGCGTTGTCCAAAGTGTAAAATAGTCCGCCGACGAGGGCGGATTTATGTTATTTGTGAGAATAAGCGTCATAAGCAGCGACAAGGTTAAATGAGAATTTTAGGAATCGAACTACCAGATCGAGAGCGAGTCGAAATCGGGCTCACCCGAATTTACGGCATTGGGCGAAAGAATGTGATCCAATTATTGGCTTTGGCCAAACTGGATCCCAACAAGCGCCTTAAGGAGTTAACCAAAGAGGAGATTGTTCGTTTAACTAAGGCATTGGAGAAATTTAAGATCGAGGGTGATTTGAGAAAAGAGATTGAGGATCATATTGAGCGACTCAAAGCGATCCGTTGTTATCGAGGTATTCGGCACATTTTAAATTTACCGGTTCATGGTCAGCGAACTCGCACCAATGCCCGAACCAAGCGCGGTAAGCGGAAGACGGTTGGAGCGTTAACCAAAGAAATGTGGGCCAAGCTAGAAGCCCAGCAACGGGCGGCGATGGCTAAAAAACAATCATAAGTTATCTAGGTTACCTAAGCATCAATGAAAAAAACCAAGAAAAAGAACCAACCCAAAAAACGAGTTTCAGAGGGGCGACTTTATATCAGTGCTACTTTTAATAACACTTTAGCCACAATCACTGACCTTCAGGGTCAGGTATTAGACTGGACTTCCTGTGGCCGATTGGGCTTTAAAGGAACGCGAAAGTCAACCCCCTTTGCCGCTACTACTACTGTTGAGGATGCGGTAAGGCGGGCCTTAGAATGGGGGATTAAGCATTTAGAAGTTTATATTAAGGGGCCAGGTCCAGGCCGAGATGCTGTTTTACGAGTTCTTAGGGCTAAGCGAGAGCTTGATGTGACTATGATTTCTGATATTACGCCGATTCCTCATAATGGCCCTCGGCCGCCAAAGAGGAGAAGGCCGTAGTGATAATAAGCAAATATGGCTAGGATAATGAAAAAGTGCCGGTTGTGTCGTCGAGAGAGAACCAAGCTTTTCTTAAAGGGGGAGCGTTGTTTTTCACCCAAATGTCCGCTTGAGCGGCGAGGAGCGGTTCCTCCAGGCGTTCACGGGATTAGGAGTGGAGTTAGACTTTCAACTTATGGGCGGCAGTTGCGGGAAAAACAAAAAGCCAAACGACTCTATGGGGTGTCTGAGCGACAACTCAAAAACTATTTTCAGAAGGCTATTAAAGAGAAAGGAGCAACCGGCGAGCTTCTTCTTCGGGCGTTAGAAAGGCGACTGGATAATGTAGTTTATCGCTTGGGTCTAGCTCCTTCTCGAGCGACGGCGCGGCAATTGATCGTTCATGGTCATGTCTTAGTTAACAATCAGAAATTGACGATTCCTTCTTATCAGGTTAGGTTGAAAGACCAGGTTAGTTTGAGCGAAAAGGCCTTGAAAATGGATAAAATCCAGGCCTGGTTAGCTAAAAAAGATTGGCCAGTGCCGAGCTGGTTAGAGCGCCAGGGTCAAATAGGCCGAGTGGTAGCTTGGCCTGAGCGAAAAGAAATGCCTCAAGAAATCGATGAGCATTTAATAGTTGAGTTCTATTCTCGTTAAGGAGGGAACCATGGCCAATGATTTTGCCTTTTCTGTCAAAACTGACCAAGAAACCAAAGACTGGGGACGGTATATTATTTCCCCATTACCCGAAGGGTTTGGTCAAACGGTGGGTCATAGTTTGCGCCGGGTTTTGTTGGGAGCTTTGCCCGGAGCGGCAGCTATCCAAATGAAGGTGGCTGGGGCCAGCCACATCTTTACTACTCTTAAAGGCGTCAAGGAAGATCTGGTTGAGGTGATGCTTAATGTTAAACAAATCCGATTCAGTTATCAGGGAGAGAAGCCCATTAAATTAAAGTTAGAAAAGACCGGCCCGGGACCGGCTAGAGCGGGTGATATTGAACTTCAACCAGGAGTTAAGGTGGCCAATCCTGATTTGGTAATTGCTAATTTAGCTGATGAGAAAACTAAATTTAAAATGGAATTAGTAGTAGCTCGAGGAGTCGGTTATCGGTCAGCAGAAGAACATAAAAGCGACAAATTAGGGGTGATTGCTCTTGACGCTGTTTTTACTCCGATTAAGAAGGTCAATTATCGGGTAGAGTCAACGCGAAAGGGGCGAAAGACTAATTGGGATAAGCTAATTTTAGAAGTTTGGACTGATGGTTCGATTAAGCCCAGAAAAGCAGTTAAGGAGGCGGCCAAAATTTTGGTTGCTGTTTTTAAGCAAGTGGTTAATCCCAAGGTTAACGACGAGCCCATAACAGAAGAGCAAGTTCAAGAGGAGAATAGCAATTTAGATCTTTTATTAGAAGAGATTGATGAAATTCCTCTTCGGTTGGTTAATGCCTTAAAAAAGGCCGGTTATGAACGAGTTAGAGACTTAGTCGCTGCTGGCCCGGAAGAGGTTTTGAAGGCAAGGAATGTGGGAGAGAAATCAGTGGAGCAATTAATGAAGATTTTAAAGAAGCGAGGAGTGGAATTAAAGAGTTAAAAGAAATTATATGAAACATCGCGTTTTTGGTCGAAAACTAAATCGAGATTATGATCACCGGCGGGCTTTGTTTAAAAATTTAGCCCGGGCCTTTTTTATTAATCAGGGAAAGATTAAAACTACTTTGGCCAAGGCGAAAGCAGTCCAACCCCTGATTGAACGAATGATTACTAAGGCCAAAAAAGGTGATCTTGTGGCCCGACGCTGGCTTTTTCGCTATTTTCAAGACCAGCACTTAGTTAATCAAGTAGTGAAGCGTTTTGGGGCTCGGTTTAAGAAAAGAGACGGAGGGTACACTCGAATTGTTAAAATTAAGCGCCGACAGGGGGATGATGCAATTATTGTCCGGTTAGAATTGGTCGAGCCGATTTCCGATCGATCCGATCAGTCTAATAAATCCAATCAGTCCGACAAGGCCAACAAATGAAAACCTATCAACCGAAAAAAAACGAGATCCAGCGAGAGTGGCATCTGATTGATGCTAAAGGGCAGGTTTTGGGGCGGTTGGCTACCAAGATCGCTCACTTGTTGATGGGAAAACATAAAGCCGCTTTTGCGCCTCATTTGGATTCGGGCGATTATGTCGTGATTATCAATGCGGCCCAGATTCGGGTGACAGGTAAAAAGTTAAAAGATAAGATTTATTATCGTCACACCGGTTATTTGGGGGGATTGAAAGAGACGCGATTGGAAGAAATGTTAGCTAAGGATCCCGCGCGGGTGATCTGGTTGGCGGTGAAGAATATGTTGCCCAAAAATAAATTACAGAAACAGAGGCTAAAGCGGTTAAAAATCTTTGCTGACGAAAATCATCGTTATCAAGATAAGTTTAAACAGCGGGGGAGAAAAGAATGAAGAAATACATTTATGCTGTTGGTCGAAGAAAAGAGGCCACGGCCACGGTTCGGCTTTACCGCGGTAAAGGACAAACCTTGGTTAATGATAAGCCGATCCAAGAGTATTTTCCGGGGCCAGTGAATCAATATTATTATCAGTTGCCCTTAAATTTAACTAAGACTTTAGGCAAGTTTTATGCCACTTTTAAGGTAGTTGGCGGTGGTAAGCAAGGCCAGCTAGAAGCGGTGGTTTTAGCTTTGTCTCGAGCCTTGGAAAAAGTTAATCGAGAAAAATATCGCCCCATTCTTAGAGAGAAGGGGCTCTTAACTGTCGATGCTCGAGTAAGAGAGCGGCGGAAAGCGGGACAAATGGGTCGAGCCCGCAAAAAGAAACAATCGCCCAAGCGATAGGATTATTGCTTTTAGCGACAAGTTTTGGCTTTCCGATAACCAGCCTTCTGGGCTTCTTGCTCAGAGCAAAACCATTGTTCTCCCAAATCTTTTTCGACAATGACAAATTGATATTGGGCGCAGGAGGGAAGATAATAGAGCTTGATTTTTTTGTTGTTGCGGTCAATATTGCCTTTGATAACGCAGTCAGGGCGGGAAGGTTCGGTCTGATAGCAATCGGGGCTAAAGATGCCTCGCTGGTCCGCTTTGGCCTGTTCAAAGGCAGTTTTCAGTTTTGAGCTGACAGAGGTCTTATCGTGATGATAGCGCCCTAATCCTCGAGCTAGAATCTCTTGGTTAACCAAAGTGCCGTCAGCCAAATAAACTAGAGCCATGGCTCTTCCTTTTTGGTCAAGAATTTTTTCTTTAATAAAAATCACTTTATTTTTAACCAGTTTCTCCAGAAATTCTTTTGCCTCTTTTCCGCGGCAGTATTCTAACTCCGGGGCGTCCACCTGCCTTAATCGCAGTCTTACTTTTCCTTCCAAAACTAAAGTATCACCATCAATGACACCAATAACTTTAATCCCACCCACCTGTCTCAATTGCTGGTTTTTCTGAAATTGCCAAAAATTGAGGCCCAAAGAAGAAATAAGTAAGAAGAGAAGACCAACCAAAACAACTTTCTGTCTGATCCAATCAATCATTCTAGTAAGCAATTTATCAGCAATAATGCCTATTCTAGTATACGATAATTGACCATGTTGTGATGAATAGCGAAGTTGAGGAAATTCTTTCATAGCTGGTATAATTTAATCGGAAGAATTTAATTTATCTAGTAGCTTTGTGGATATTTTTATAATTTATGGCGGTATAAGGCATACATGGACAAATCAAAGTTAATAAAGAAGATCGAGCAAGAACGGAAGAGTAGATTGCTAGCTTATATAACTGGTGATCGTCAACCTTTTGCCACACGGATAGCGGCAGATGTTTTGCCTTTGATAAATCAACACTTATCTAGGTTTGGAAAGGTTGACAAGATTAGTCTCTTCTTATATACAAGTGGCGGGGATATGCTTGCTCCGGTTCGAATAGTAAAGTTGATAAGAAATCAATGTAAGAAATTTGAAGTTCTTGTGCCCTATAAGGCACATAGTGCTGGCACTCTCATAGCTTTGGGCGCAGACGAAATAGTGATGACTGAGTTGGGGGAGTTGAGCCCGATAGACCCAAGCACTGGCCACCCCTTTAATCCGAGAAATCCAACCAATCCTCAACAGCGATTGGAGGTGAGTGTTGAGGATTTAAATTCCTACCTTCTTTTTGCAACAGAAAGAGCAGGAGTAAAAAGTGATCAGATGATTGAAGTGTATAAACAGCTAGTGGAAAAAATGCATCCGCTGTCCATAGGTAATGCTTACCGTGCCTTTCGCATGTCAAAGATGATAGCAGAGCGGCTTCTCGCGCTCCACATGGATAAGAGTAGAGAGAAAGAGAGAATAGAT
>JALUUX010000093.1 GCA_027021145.1 Candidatus Shapirobacteria bacterium | reverse complement strand
GATTAAAATTGCTTGAGTTTAAGGGAGGTTAGATGGATTTGATTACTATTTTTAATAGCACCCTAACTTTTTTTATTCTGATTCTCATTCTTTTTGCCTTACTTTTCTTTCTTCCTAGTAATAGGAAGAAGTGAGTCAGAATTAGGTTTGGGCAGGTTGCAGCTCAGTAAATGAGAGGCTAAAATCGAGGGGATGAGGAGATTTTTTGATCCCCGATTGAGGAGAACAGTTAACCCCGGAAGACAACGGCAGGCAGTAATTTTTTATAATCCTCCTTCTTGGCGCGTGTTTATTTTTGGTTTGGGGACAGGAGCGGTTTTTCTAGGGTTGATCTACGCCCTTTATCTTTATTTGCCCTTGGCGAAAGCGTTAATCGGTTATCGTTGGTGGCGCTGGTTTCATCAGGAAAAATCAACCCAGAAAACCGAGGAGGTCACGCCGGCTCCCTCTCGACCAACGCCGACTTTGCCCCCAGTACCTGATCCTTCTTTTTCCATCATTATTCCCAAAATTAATGCCCAGGCCAAGATTATTGCCAATGTTGATCCTGGCCGAGCCGAAATCTATCAACAGGCACTAAAGGAAGGAGTGGCTCATGCCGCCGGCACCGGTTTTCCTGGTTCAGGCAAGACGGTTTATCTTTTTGCTCATTCAACCAATGCCCAGTGGAATGTAATTCGTTATAATGCCATCTTTTTCTTGCTTAATCAATTAACTCCTGGAGATGAAGTAAAGATTGTTTATAATCGAAAACTTTATTCTTATTTGGTGACCGAGAAAAAAATCGTTGGCGCTAAAGAGACCCATTATCTAACTGATTATCAAGATGGCGAAACTCTCATCCTGCAAACCTGCTGGCCGCCGGGGACGATTTTAAAACGACTACTGGTGTTTGCTAAACCGAAATAAACTGGTATTGTATAATTAATTTAATGAAAAGAAAGAAGAGGTTGCCAAAGTTTTTGGCCCCTTTCTTTTGGAGTTGGCATTGGCAAAAGCTCGACTTAGAGAAAAATAAAAAATTGATTATTAGCCAAATTCTTAATTTTGGCAATTTTAAGGCCATCAATTGGTTGATTAACCACTACCCTCTAAAAGAGATTAAAAAGGTAGTAGCTCAACCGCAGCGGGGGAGTTGGGAAAAGAAGCGCCTAAATTACTGGCAGACAATTTTGGGCTTAAAAATTGACCCAATCAAGTTTCGGTTAGCTATTAGGGAAATTGATCCTTGTCGATGGCAAAAATCCACCGCCAAGTTTTGGATCAGACGCGTCAAAAGCTCCTCAACCAGCTAAGTTTTTTAAAGGGAAAGGACTTTTATTTGGCTGGCGGGACAGCACTAGCTTTGCAATTGGGTCATCGAACCTCAATTGATTTTGATTTTTATACCCTCCAAAAATTTGACCCTCATCAGTTATTGAGACAATTAAAATCCAAGCTAAATTTACCGCTCCAAAGTCTTTTTAGTGATGAAGAAACATTAAGATTACTGATTAATGGCGTGGAAACAAGCTTTTTCTTTTACCCCTATCAATTAATTGCTCCGTTAGTTGAATACTCTAGAGGTGTTGAGTTGGCTGCTTTGCCGGATCTGGCCGCAATGAAGGCAGTTGCCATTGTTCAGCGAGCAAAAAAAAGAGATTTTTATGATTTTTACTATCTCTTGACCCACACCTTTAGTTTGGAGAAAATTCTTTCTTTCGTCAGTCAAAAATATCCTGAATATGATTTTGGTCATATTCTGGTGGCTCTGGTCTATTTTGAGGAGGTGGAGAAAGATAACGAAGAAGAGAGAATTCGGCTCTTGGGTTCTTGGCCTTCTTGGGAAGAGATTAAAAGAAGAATCATTGACGAGGTTCGGAATTATCAATTAAAATCAGCCAGGGAATGAGGAGGAGAAAAATGAAGAGAATGTTGATTATCTCTCCTGAGGTTTATCCTGAAATTAAGGTGGGTGGTTTGGGAAAAATGGTGGCGGGGGTGGCAAAGGCGCTGCGGGAAAAGGGGTTTGATCTTCGGGTAATTTCTCCGAAAGAAAACATTTATCGGCCCTTATGGCAAAAGGAAACAGAATTGGTTTATCGGCAATTGGGTTGGCGGGCAAGAGACTATTGTCAGAAAAATAATTGGCAGCCTGATTGGCTTTGGCTTCATGATTGGGGTGGGGTTTGGAGTGGCAGCGAGTTTCTGGCTAAGTCTAATTGGCAGCCAAAAGTAATTTGGACGATTCATAGTCCGGTGAGTGATCAAGATTCTTATCAATATAGTTATAGTTATGATTATTGGTGGGAGGATGACGAGCCAATTGATTGGAGCGACTCTTTCTTTGATTTTAGTGCTCTGGTTAATCAGGGGATCAGTTTAGCTAATCGAGTAACTACGGTCTCGATGGGCTTTGCTCGACGGCTTAGGCGACATTATCTTTTTCAGTCAGCCAGAGAGATAATTGGTATTGCTAACGCCATTGATCCCGAAGAGTGGCATCCGAAAGCGGATCCCTTGATTGGTTTTCGATTGAAAAATTCCTGGCTAGAATTCAAGCAGAGAAATAAACAAATTCTTCAGCAACAGTTTGGCTTACCTCAAGAAGAGAGGCCGGTTTTTTGTTTTGTTTCTCGGATTGTGCCTCAGAAGGGGATAAAATTACTGGCTCAGGCGATGAAACAATTCTTGGCTTCAAATCGAGCTCAGCTAGTGGTGGTAGGCAGCGGTCCAAAATCACTTTTACACCTTTTTCGGGATTTGAAGACAACTTTTCCTCGCCAAGTGGGCTTGAGACTGGCCGCTGATTTTGATTTGCCCCATCAAGTTTTTGCTGGTAGTGACTTTTTGGTTTTGCCCTCTCTCACTGAACCTTTTGGCATTGTTGTCGCTGAGGCCAAAAAATACGGGGTAATTCCAATTGTTCATTTGGTCGATGGCCTAAAGGATCAAGTTAAAGATGGAATTAATGGTTTTGGTTTTTACAGGTTTAGTGAGGAGAGGATGTTAGCTAAGCTCTATCAGGCTCAAGAAAGTTGGTCTTCTTCTTGGTGGGCGGCCCGACTCTCTTCCTTATCGGCCTCGGTTAATTCTTGGCGTCAAGCCGCTGCTGACTGGTTAACAATTTTAGGAGAAAATTAAGCCCGTTTTGAAGCTCCCGAATCATTTTCTCTTGAGACATCTTCTCTTGTTTCTGTGTCTCGGAATTTCTACGATCGCCAAAATTGCGAGACAGTTATTTACTGTTATTTATCGTTATTTATCGTTGATTATTTGCTATTCATTACTTACTCCTTGCCAGTTACCGCTCAATGCCTCCTGTTAACTATTGACTAATTACTAAATGTTACACTAGATCATGCGAGCGTTGGCTGGTGGTTGGCGGAAAAAGGTTTATTTAGTTGAAAAGAGAGGAGAAAAGCGAATTTTTTGTCTCATTCCTAAGGAAGCAATTAAGAGGAGGCGGCTTTTGGCAGCAATTCGACTGGAAGAGGAATTAACCAGGAAGGGGGTAATTCGGGGGAGAAAGTTAATTGAATTTGGTGAGGATGAAAATCACTGGAAGTTAATTTTAACCTATCTCCCCGGAAAACTAAAATGGCAGTGGACCAAAAAAGAGTCGTTTGAAATTGGCCAAATTTTAGCTCGACTTCATCAAGCGGGGGTGGCCCATTTGGATTTAAAGCCGGGCAATGTTTTGTGGGATAAAAGGGACAATATTGTTGGCGTCATTGATTTTGAAGAGGCAAAATTGGGAAAGCGCTGGTTTTTAAAAGATTTGGCTAATACTCTTTCTTGGATTTTGGTTTCTGGTGGTTCGGCAGAGGAGTTTTGGCGGGGCTATGGGGCAGCCAAAGCGAGGCTTGATTATGGTAGAATTGAGTCATATCTTGATCAATTTTTGCACTTGAGAATGAGGCAGGGTAGTCCTAAGGCGTTTTTGGTTTTAGCCCAGCGACAACTTCAGCAATATCGCCGCCAAATCAAAACTAAATTGTTGACCCCCAAAGACCTCAGCTCTTTTCGCCGAAAATATCGAGATAAGAAAATTGTTCTTAGTGTGGGAGGGTTTGAGCTGCTTCATTGGGGACATTTGCAATTTCTAAAGCGGGCCCGGGCTCGGGGTGATTTGTTGGTAGTGGCCGTGGCCTCTGATTTTTCTCGGCGGGAGGCTAAGGGGCCGCTGTTTCCCCTGGTAGGAGAGAAGACGCGAGCAGAAACCATAGCCCATTTTCCTTTTGTCGATGGAGTGGTAGTCGCCTCTGAGTTAGATCTTCGGCCGATTATTAAAAAGTTAAAGCCGAATCTGTTTTATACCGCCCGCCAAGATTGGGAAAATAAAGTGAGGCGGCCGGAAGAGGCAGTCCTAGTTGAGCAATTGGGGGGAAAAGTTATTAAGACCAAGCATTTTCAACCAGCGCTGTCTTCAGAGGAAATGATTGAACGGGTGGCTTTGTTTAAAATTCGCCAAGTTTTATTTGGAGTTCGGTCTCAGCGACCATTGCTAAGCCGTTTTCGTATTCGCCATCCTCGAGTAATCAGTTTTTCAGAGTTGGCTTCTTGGGCCGAGAAGATCCGTCGTCAGAAGAAAACCATTGTTTTTACTAGTGGCAGTTTTGATCTTTTTCATCTGGGTCATGCTCGCTTTCTTCAAAAGGCTAGGAGTTGTGGCCAAGTTTTAGTGGTGGGTGTTCCTAGTAATCAGAGTATGACTCAAACTAAAGGTTTGGGGCGGCCCATTGTTGATCAATGGGCCCGGGCGGCAGTGGTGGCTGAACTAGCCTGGGTGGATCAAGTGGTCATTTTTCCTCAGCGAACTATTTTAGAACTGCTTAAGGTCTTAAAACCGGAAGTTTTTTTCACGGTCAAAGAATCGTGGAATCGTTTAACCTCTTCGCCAGAAGCGAAATTGGTTCGGGATTATGGGGGAAAAATTGTTCGCTCCGAGCGACAGGGACCCGGGATTTCCGCTTCTAAGATGATTGATAAAGCCGCTGGTGAGCTGATTCGCATCCGCTTTGCTCCATTAATGAAGTTGGCTGAAGAAAATCCGGTCTTAAACGCTGATTTCGATCCTTATGCCCTGGAAAGCCAGTTGGGTGCCCGTCATCGAGGTTTTTATCAGCAAGTTCTGATAGAAGTGGCCAAAAAGAAGCAGTGTGTTTTTTGTGATCTAAAGGAGAAATACATCATTGCTGAGCGCGGGGGAGTGGTGCTAACAGTCGCCCTTTTTCCTTATATTGATGGCCACTTATTGATTATTCCTCGGCGCCATTGTCAATCGTTGACTGAGCTAAAGGCTAGAGAGTGGCAGGCGGTAAAATATTTGACTCAGCTGGGACTTAAGCTTTTAAAGAAAGAATTGGGCCAAGAAAATGTTTGGTTCTTAGAACGAGAGGGGAGTCGGGCAGGCAAAACGGTTTCTCATCTTCATTTCCACCTCATTCCCTTTGTTCCTGAATTAGTTAATTGGCATTATCAGCGGATTACCTTAGCGCCTCAAAAACTGGCCGAGAAGTTGCGCCAGAAAAGGAAATCGTCATGAGGGAAAAAACCAAATATTTAAAGCGGGCCGCCAAACTAGCGTTAAAATCAGGCTGTCTTCGGGCTAAGCGGGGGGCAGTATTAGTTCGTCAAGGCCAGGTTTTGGCCCAAGGCTTTAATCGAGTTTATCCTACTAATGATTATTCCCAAAAACATGGTTGCTTGCGCG
>JALUUX010000092.1 GCA_027021145.1 Candidatus Shapirobacteria bacterium | reverse complement strand
TGTAATTTTCACCCCCTTCATTTTTTCATCAATCCGGGCCCCAAAGATGATGTTGGCGTCGCCACCAACCTGATCACTAATGATCTGGGCCGCCTCTTCCACCTCAGCCATAGTCAAATCAGACGCCCCAGTAATATTAAAAAGCACTCCTCGGGCTCCCTCGATGGTAACATCAAGCAAAGGGGAAGAAATCGCACTCATAACTGCCTCCTGAGCCCGCTTCTCTCCCGAACCAGTGCCCACCCCTAATAAAGCGCTCCCCGCATCTTTCATGATTGATTTCACATCGGCAAAATCTAAATTGATCAATCCTGGAGTGGTAATCAAATCAGAAATCCCTTTAACTCCCGAAGCCAAAACCGAATCCGCTAAATGAAATGCTTCCAAGAGGGTCATTTTTTTGCTAGCAACATCTAAGAGGCGCTGGTTGGGAACGACAATTAGCGTGTCTACTTTCTGGCGCAACTTATCAATTGCCTCCTCGGCAAT
This sequence comes from Candidatus Shapirobacteria bacterium, assembly GCA_027021145.1. Taxonomy (GTDB): domain Bacteria; phylum Patescibacteriota; class Microgenomatia; order UBA12405; family JAHJSD01; genus JALUUX01. The sequence goes on along the minus strand of JALUUX010000092.1, from coordinate 5,211 downwards.
TACCATTCTTCTCGTTCCCTCAAACAGAAATGGCTTGGTAATTACCGCCACTGTCAATGCTCCCAACTCTTCTTTGGCAATTTGAGCAATCACCGGAGCCGCACCACTACAAGTACCACCCCCCTCGCCGCCGGTAATAAAAATCATATCGGCTCCCTGAAGCAATTCCTTAATTTTCTCCTTCGATTCTTCCGCTGCCTGGCGACCAATTTTAGGATTACCTCCTGCTCCTAAACCTCGGGTTAACTTTTCTCCAATTTGAAGTTTAGTTTCTGCCTTAGAGGTCAGTAAAGCCTGAGCATCGGTATTAACGACAATAAACTCCACTCCGGCAATTTCCTCATTTTCGATCATGTAATTAACGGCATTGCCGCCGGCGCCGCCGACTCCCACAACTTTAATTTTGGCGACTTGAGTTGGTGCTGGTTGAACTAAGGCCATTTTTTTAGGGTAATAATGGTTTTAATAATTCCACTACTCGCTGCCAAGCGCCCCGAATAGGCAAATTAGGACTCTTAAACCTCTGGGCAATTTTAACAAAATCGATTGATTTGTAGGCTGAAACTTTTTGAAACCGTTGTTGCTTAATCCCATAAAGAATTAGGCCCAAAGAGGAAGCAAAACTGGGCCTTAAGACATCATCAACAATTCCACCCACCTTTTCTGGTCGACCAATTCTCACCGGCAATCCCAAAATCCGCTGACAAGCATATTTAATATCAATTGTCTCTGCCCCACCACCAGTCAAAACTACCCCCGAAGGCGTTGCTCCCCCAAAACCACTTTCTTTAATTTCTTCTGCTACCAGGGAGAAAATCTCGTTAACCCGAGGAGCAATAATGCCATCAATAGCAGTTTTCAAGGATACTTTTCGCTTAGAATCATCGCTTACGCCGAGTTTTTTTAGCGAAATCTCATCTTGATCAAAATCGCCATTTTCACTCCGTCTCAGTCGAGCCAAGGCTAGCTTTAATTTCTCGGCTTCTTCAAGAGAAAGCCGCAACCCAATAGCCAAATCATTGGTAATATTTTGGGCTCCTACCGGTAAAACTGCTGAATAACAAGGTGCTCCTTCATTATAAATAGTGAGACTAGTAACACCAGCGCCAATATCAACCAAAACCACCCCCAACTCCCGCTCAGTTGGAGTCAAGACCGCCTCAGCAGCAGCAAAGCCGGAAAAAACGAAAGCTAAAGGACTAACGCCCGCCTCATCAATACATTTAGTTAGATTTTTGAGAGCTGGAGCTGAGGCAGTAACAATATGAGCTTCTACTTCCAGTCTCACTCCCGTCATTCCCACCGGATCAACCACTCCCCCCTGGCCATCAACAGTGAATTGGCGCGGAATCACATGAAGAATCTGGCGTGATGAGGGTAAAGAAACTGCTTTTGCTGCCTCGATTACTCGTTCCACATCGTCACTGACAATTTCTCCTTTAGCATCGGCAATGGCCACCACTCCCTGAGAATTGATTGATTCAATGTGGGGAGCGGCAATGCCTACAAAAGCTTCGGAAATAGAGAAACCCGCCATCCGCTCAGCCGCTTCTACGCTCTCAATTAGAGACTCGGTCGCCTCCTCGATATTAATAATTTGGCCCTTGCGAATTCCTCGAGCAGGAAAATTGGCCACACCAATAATATTCAAGCGCTCCTCTTCGGCAAAGTACTGACCCACGAGAGTAGCAATCTTGCTGCTACCAATATCGATGGCGACCACTAAATTAGAACGAGACATGTGGTTTGCTGCCGGTTAAATCAATTAGTTTTATCGGCTTATCCTTGACTATTTTAGACTTTTTTAAAATCAATTGTAAAGAGGCAAGCTGACTCTGAGGATCCCGCTGCCAAGAGAAGATTACTTTAACTGTTCGGCCCCCCAACTTTAATTGACACTCTAAACCTTTGATTTCAGGTCGAACTATGGGGCCAGAAATAATTTCGATACCTGCCTCTTTTAGCAAATAGACTAAGTCAAATTTAACTTTTTCGGCTTGAGTAGCTGGGGTTAAAACCGAACGACGCCATTGCCAGATCCCTCGGCGCCTAACTTGAGGCCAAAGTTTAAACTGAAACCAAAGCCAAATGCCAGCTACCAATAAAGCGGCCAACACTTGCCTTTTAGTCATTTTCATGATCTAAGACTGATTGAGCTAGTTGCCAGAGTCGCCTGGCCGCTTGTCTATTGTCGGGAATGGGCCGACGAGGGCGATATCGATCCCAATTTTGCTCCATTTTAATAATCGTCCGCCAAAGCGTCTCTGGATTAAATTGGTTCTGAGGAATAATTTCCCCCAAGCCCAATCGCTTCAAGAACCGAGCATTTTTCTCTTGTTCATTGGCCGAAACCCAAGGAATAGGAATTAAAATCGCTGGCTTAGCTAAAGCGGCTAACTCTAGAACCGTATTGGCTCCAGCCCGACAAATCACCAACCGGGCTCGATTAAGCACCCAACCAATATCATTATTTTCTACTAACCTTACTGCCAGATAATTCTGTCTTTTTTCGGGTTCAATTGAGGGGTCCAAACCAATCTGGTGAAGAACAAAAAACTTCTGCGTCAATTGCGGAATCATCATCCGAATTACTTGATTAATTAGAGCTGAACCCGCTTTACCGCCAGTAACATAAAGCAGGGGTCGTTTTGGATTTATTCGGCGCCAAAGTGAAGAAGAAGATCTTGGCCGCCGGTTAAAAATCTCTGGTCGTAAGGGATTGCCGGTCCAAACCACCTTCTGTGACTTCAACTGTCGCTTTAGATTGGGAAAGCTAACGGCCATTTTGCGAACAAATAAGAGATTAATCCTGTTAGCTAGCCCAATCGTAATCGTCTGTTCATGACTAATCGCCGGAATCCGCAATAACCAACCAGCGATCACTACTGGTGAAGAAAGGTAGCCCCCAAAAGCAACAATTAATCGGGGACGAATTTTTATCAACCAGAAAAGAGCCAAGAAAAAGCCGATGGGAATTTTCAAAAGATGAATTAAGCTATATCGGGTCCAGCGGCGTTGAATTTTTCCCGCGACCAAAGGGATAAACCGCACCCCCTTTAGCTGAGAAACTGTTCTGAATTCAAAAGAAGTCTCCTTAACTCCCTCTAAAGCATATTTGCGTCCAAAGTAAAAAATCTGCCAATTAGGATCACTTCTCTGAATTTCTTCAATCAGGGCTAGGGCTGGAGTTAAATGGCCCCCAGTAATCACCAAGCGCTGTTTCTGGATCATAATTTATTTTACCTCAAGAGTCTCATCTTCGACTCTTTCGAGCAATATTAATCAAGATGCCAACGGCGAACAAGAGAGTGATTAGGGATGAACCCCCATAAGAAACAAAGGGAAAAGGCATACCAGTCAAGGGAAAAAGGACAGCAATTGCCCCCAGATTAATAATTCCCTGAAAAGCAATTAAACTAGCAATACCGAGGGCCAATAGTTGACCAAATTGATCGGGAGCATGAGTCGCAATCCAGAAGGCTCGCATCACCAAAGCCAAAAAAACCAAGATAAAAATAGAAACTCCTAAAAATCCCAATTCTTCAGCTATTAAAGCCACGATTGAGTCAGTCGTTGCTTCAGGCAAATAGCGATACTTTTGGCGAGAATTCCCCAAACCTGTTCCCAACCAACCCCCTGATCCCAAAGTCAGAACCAACTGATAAACATGATAAGATTTATTCTGGGGATCATAAAAGGGATCAAACAAGCCTTTAACCCGCTCTCGACGGTAGGGTGAGCTAAAAATCAAACCCAATCCCAGAATCAATGCGGTTAAACCCAAACCGGCCAAAATCAAAATCTTTTCTCCTCCCACAAACCAAATCACCCCAACCACCGCCACTAACAATACTGTCGAGCTAAAATCAGGTTCTAATAAAATTAGACCAGCCAAGAATAAAAGCAAAAATAATTGGCGCCAAAGCGGGGGTCGCTCCTTTTGGCTAGTTAACCGGGCAAAGTAGAAAATACTGGCCAACTTAGCCAATTCCACTGGCTGAAAATTAATTAATCCCAAATTAAGCCAGCGAGCAGCACCATAGGCGCTAATTTGAAAGCCAGGAATAAATACCAAAACTAAGCTCGAGAGACCTAAAAGAAAAATTGGCCGAGCCCAATGACGCCAGAAATGATAGTCAATAAAACTGGAAACCAACATTAAAATTAAGCCTAGGCCAATCCAGGTTAATTGGCGCTTTAAGAAGTAAAACTGGTCACCAAAAGTTACCACCCCCTCCACCAAAGAAACATCGGCAATCATCATTAAGCCAAAAGCAAGTAAAATTGTTAGCAGGCTTAATAAGCCCAGATCGCCTAAACGTGTTTTCATAGCCAATTCCAATAATAGGCCAATCGCTTAACCAAAGTAAACCATAAAGGGGCCGCCGTCTCTGACCCCCAGGGCGAAGTTTTAGGTTCTCGCAGACTAACCAACATAACAATCCTGGGTCGATCAGCAGGAGCAAAACCAATAAAAGAAGCAATCGTTTTTTCCTCATCATAATGACCCTGAATGGGAATCTGGGCTGTTCCTGTTTTTCCCGCTACCACCAGATTCTTAGGCTTGGCCCAACGAGCCTCCCCGTTCTCAACCGCATTGACCAACATCTGAGTAATTTCGGCAATAGTTTGGCTCCCAAGAATTCTTTGGCGCTTCACCTGGGATTGATAATTCTGGCGCCCATCCTCCGACCAAACTCGTGCCACCACTCGCGGCTGAATCAAATAGCCACCATTCGCCAAAACAGCAAAAGCCCGAATCATTTGAATTGGTGTCACTGAGATTCCTTGACCAAAAGAAAGAGTGGCCCAATCAATTGGATACCACTGATCATCGGGTCGAAGCTGAGGCGTCATTTCCTCTTGAAGATCAATCCCTGTTTTTTGACCAAAACCAAATCGTCTCACTGCCGCTAAGAGTTTTTTCTTACCCAATTTCTCGGCCACAAAAACCATGCCCACATTATCCGAGTGTTCAATTACCTCTGTCATCGTCGAGTCGGGATAATAGCGATCGTTCCAGGTTTTAATCTCATGATCACCAATCTTTCTTGGTCCTCCGCACCGGCCGCACCGCGTTTCAGGCTCAACGACTCCTTCTTCCAAAGCAGCCGCCATTACTAGAGGCTTAAAAATTGATCCTGGTTCAAATCCTTCTGCCACCACCGGATTGGGATAAAGTTTAGAATCAAACCGAAAATAGCGACTAGG
>JALUUX010000091.1 GCA_027021145.1 Candidatus Shapirobacteria bacterium | reverse complement strand
ATGTGACATTACGAAAAGCTTTCCAGATGGGAAGAATGGGTTGAAGGCCAGTGAAACCCACCCCCTGGGCATAGGCCGGAGTCACTCCCAAACGGTGAAGAACATCATAGGCATAATAGACCCCTGAGGCAGGAGGAACTCGATAGAGGCCGGCAATTAAATTGCTAGTAGTTTGGAGGGCTCCTTCTTGTTTAACCTGACCACTTTCATCTAATTTGCCCGAGATAGAGTCTTTAGCGGAAGCCAAAAGATTAAAGAAGGTTTGTTCGTCAACGCACTCCTTAGTTAATTTGCCTCGGTCACAAGTATATTTGAGCCAGTTTTTATAATTAGAAGCGGCCCTAACTGATCGAAGAATAGCGCCAATAAAAATTAGGCTTATTAATAACCAAGTTATTTTTTTAGTTTTTCTAAAGATCACTTTCATTGCTTTTAATATACCAAATTATTTTTTCTGATTAAAGAATGAAATGGATTAAGGGGCTACTGGAATTCACCAGGAATAGATTGGTAATCAATGACTTTTTTGGGAAGCTCTAAAGCTCCTTGACCCGGTAAGTTAAGTTGTGGGCCCATGCTAGCGAATGATTGACCACAGAGACCATTGGGGTCAGTGTTCCATTGGGTTTTGCGATCGCAGTTCTCCAAACCGGAATAAACATTAAGAGAATTGGGAATTGATTTAACAGGTAAATCGCGAGGATTAACCTTAGGGTTGAGGCGACGGATCTCTTTTTCTAATTGATCGCCTGTTTCTCCGCTCATGACTCCATAGAGAAAATCGACACATTGGCGGATTTGATCGTAGCGCTCGATGTAAATTCTCATCCGCGATTGGAGTTTAACTTGAGCCTGACAGCGACTAGGAACCCCCTCTTCGTCATAGTAGGTTTTGCAGCGGGAGAGCTTATGTTCACTAATAAACTGAACCCCACGCAAGTCATGACTTTTTAGCTGGGAAACATTTTGGTAATCGGCATTATCTTTTCCTACTAGAGGACCGGTGGCCCCGGGTAATTGATTGCCCAAGTCGCAGGGAAAAGTGACTCGACCGCCGGAATTATAGCGGTCAGGTGAGAATTTTTCTTGATAGACCTCTTGAGGCAAGTAAATCCGCGCCATCCGACTGCAAGCGTCAATTGCTCCCTCTAGATTAGGGAGAAAAACTTTGGCGATTTGGCATTTCCAACATTTGCCTTCAGCTTTAGTGAAAAACTGATTGGAGGGAGCTGGATTACTGTCTGTTGCTATTTGATATATTTTGCCCCGTTGATCAGGAGGAAGATCGATAAAGAATCCACTATAAGGAGTTTGAAGGCACTGGAAACGGCTGGCCGGAAGACAATTTTCCACATAGACAGGCAAATCATTATGACTAACAAGACTGCGGTTGGCCATTGTCCCCAAAAAATAATAAAAGCTATAGAGAGTAGTTTCCATGCCTCTAACTAAGTTGCAAGACCAATGATTGGGACCGTCGTTGCCAAGAGCATTTTGGCAAAGACGCTGATAATCGGCTTCAGTAATCCCGGCTTCTTTAGCGTAGGGGTTATTCTTAAAAAAGTCGGGATTACAACAGAAGAGATGAGAGGGGCGGATAGGAATTGGTGGTTGCTGGCAGCCTTTGGCCCGGGTACGGTCAATTCGACCGTCAGGCAATTTATAGGGAAAGTCGCTTTCCACTAATAGCCCTTTGCCAGCACAAGCCCAAGCTAGTGGATAATCCATACAAGCAATTTCTCCTCTTTTTTGGGGCGAATTATCCCTGGTTGGGTCAGCGGCCAGAAGAAGACATTTAACTGCCTCCTTATTAACGAATTCAGCGTAGAATTCTCCAGGCATCCTTTTGCTTAGCATTCCTCCATTGCGATTAGTTACTCCCCGGAGAATAAGTTGTTCAGGGCCGGTCCGAGAAAAGATGTCAACGAAACGTTTGTCAGGATTAAAAGTATAACCTCCGTACCAAGAGCCGAAGCTACGAAGATCGAGTCCTCGGAAAACTAGATGGTGGATACTAGTGATATTGAGTAAGGATTGGGCAAACTTTTCTGGTTTGTTAGTGGGGAAAAATTTTATTAAATGGGCAATTTCTGCTGGTGGGACACAAACATCGGCCACAGTACCATGAAATTCAATTTTACCTGTCGCCAATTCAAGATTGAGATTGGTATCTTCAGGATAGCGATCGGGTAAGTCAGGAAGAGCAAAGTAAAGACTGCGGGGAAGCCGAAAAACGGCGCTCAATAAGCTCAGAATTGAGTTGCCCACGACGCCAAAGAGGTCTTTAACAATTTTAAGAGGATTACTACCTAAAGGACCAGGAAAGAGATTAAAGCTAACCATGGCTTTATCAGGAGAGTCGGGTGGGCGAGGGGGGCGAGTCATTACCTCTTTTACCAATTGGGCCAATCCCTTAACTCCTCGACTGACCTGGCAGCTTTGGCAATCAGCCTGGTCGCAGTTACCCTGAAGAGCTTCTTGGACACATGGTTGTGACCAAAGATCAAAGCTAGGACCAGAATAATTACCCGGAGCATGAGAAAAGAGGGCGTAGCCTTTCACTCGGTCTTGCCCCTTAAGAAAATTAACCAAACCACCTTGCCGTTGGCAAAATTCACGACAGAGATCATCAGGAAAATAACTAATATTCTCTTCTGGCGGAAGTTCGTCTTGATGTTCGCTATTAGCTTTAAGAGTGCCAATTTCAGTAAAAAAGACTGGCAGGGAAGGACTTAAGTTTAGGGAATTCAGTACCTGGGTGTATGTTTGGGCGGCTTCAACGCTATAAGCGTGAACTGAAACGGCACCAAACCATTGAGGATGAGAGCCGATGGTGTTTTGATAAACTATCGCTCGCTCCGGTTCCTTGGCCCAACTAATATGGAGATCAATGGCTGGAGTGGTGAGGATAACATTGGGAAAAATATAGGGAGGATTTGAGCCCGCCAAAAGGGCAGTGAGAAATCGGTTAATGGCCCTGGCACACTCGACTCCTTTTTTGTTGCCACACTCATAGTCTCGATCAGGTTCATTCCAGGGCTCAAAATAGACTTGCTTTCCAAGAGAGGTTAATTGTTTTAGAGCATCCTTCCAGGCTTGAGCCGCTTCTTCAGGGTTATGAGCCATTTTTTCACCAAATGGAGTCCAACCTTGATGGCCTCGAATTAGGCAAGTTTGGGCCTGTTGGCAGGTATTTTTGATTTGCTCAATATCAGTAGGATTGCCGGAGACCACAATAAAATCAGCTAGCCCTTGATTAGCGGCCTGAGATATTTCTCCGTAGTTCTGGATAAGATTGACTCCTGCTTTTGACTGAGCCTTAAGAGGGAGGAGTTTTCCTCCCCCAACTAGGAAAATAGTCGCGAGGCTGATTAGTCGAAAGATGCTTTTTTTCGTCATCGTTGGAGTTAGGGGCCGGCTGGGACTTTAAATTCGGTCACGGGCATGCCCGTGAATTGCTCGATTAGCTTAAGAATGAACCAAACGACTAAAATTAGGCCTAGGCCAATAAAAGCAAAGGTGAAAGTTTGTTTGGCCGACTGAAGTCCTTTTTGTTCCCCTCCGGCAAAAATCAGCTTAAAACCACCAACAATAAGCATGGCTCCAAAAGCTAAGCCCGCTATTGTAGTTAAAACTCTCAAGATATTGCGAAAAAGGCACTCAAGGCCTTGAATTGTGGCTACATCACCGGCGGCAACACAGTTGCCACTCCACGCTTCTGGACCAGCGGCATAAACCACTCCCACCCAAAACCGGCCCGCCCTGGCTAGGGCTGATAACCCCCTTTTTTTCATTAATCTTTTTACTCATAAAGGGCAGGAATATCTAGTTGCATAATGTTGACACCGAATAAAGTGTGAATTAGTTTGACAATAGCCCAAGCAACAAAAACAATAGCCAAACCGATTAAAGCATGAGTGATTTGGTTTCGAGCTTTTTCTACCTCTTGCTGGTCACCTTTTGAGGCGATCCATTTAATTCCGCCCCAAACCAACATGGCAAAGAAAACCAGGGCGACGATAGTTAAAGTGAGACGAATCAATCCCGAGATTAAGCTTTTAACGGTGATGTTGCTTAAAGAGGACCAGTCTGCGCCTGGGCTTAGGTCGATATCGCTTTCTCCTTGAGCATAAACAGCCATAACCGGTAAGAGATTCTTGAGTTTTTTCATACTTTCACCTCCTTTCTGAAACTAAAAGATTAAATTATCTTTGATAATTATAGTCGAGGTAGAGAAATTTGCAAATTCTCTAATTGGCTCAAACCAAAAACTTGTCCAATAACTCTAATTACTACAAATAAAGAGAAAATAATTAGAATTCCTATTAGAGCAGTAGTAATCTGTTTTCGGGCCTCTTCTAGCTTGGAGCTTTCTCCTTGACTATTAATCCATTTAATCGCTCCTAGAACAAACTGAACAATAAAAGCCAAGGCACCAATCAAAAGGAGCCAGTTAATCACTAATGAAACCGTGCTTTGGGCCACTTCTTGCCCTCGCAATTTTTGCTTTAGTAATGGATTTTCTAGGCTTTGGGCCAAAACTTTCATGACTAAGGACTAAGGTTAGTAATAATTTGACCAAAGTCTAAAAATTCGACATCTAAGAGATAGCCGATTAAGGATAAGAAAGCTACTGCCAAGACTACGATTCCTAAACCAATAACCGAATTGACAATTTTGCGCTGGTTTTCTTGAATTTTTTGAGCATCGCCTCCGGCGGTAATAAAGCCGTAGCCGGCCACAATAATCTGAATGATAAACCAAAGACCAGCGGCAACGGTAAGAACTCCAATAATTTTAGAGAGAGCATCAGTAAAAACTTTTCCTCCTTGGTCAGCGGCTTGGTTGGCCAGACCCAAGGGCCCCTCTCCTCGGATTGGCCCCAGTTCGATTGGGTTTTGAGCCCGAACTGGTTTAATAAGATTAATAGGGAGCATAGATAGTTGGTGTTAAGATCGCGTCCCAGCGACCAAAAATTAACTTTCCAAAGACAGCGGCGAGGGTAAACGAACCAGCGGCAACAACCAATCCTAGAAGACTTTGCCAGATTTTGGCCCAGGCTTGATTAATTTTTTGGGCGTCGCCACCCGCGGTGATAAACTCGTAGCCGGCGATAATGAAATTGAAGAGGGCAAATAGTCCGGCTCCCACAATAAGCAATCGCAAGATGTTATTGAGGAGCTTAACTAAACCGGCTCCTTGACCGCCACTATATTTATCTACTCCAGGTGGAGGTTTAATTTGACCGAAAATTCCGGCTGCTTGGACTGGTTTAGATATTAGGATTAAGGATTTGAACACCGGTTAAAGTCTCAATAATTTGAACGATAAAATAACTGGCGAAAACAACAATAAAACCAATAACCGCGGCCGTTAAGGCCTTTTGGCCTTGTTGAATTCGACTACTGTCTTGACGCCCTGCTCCAATAATAATGTTTAGTCCGCCAAAAATCAAGAGAAAGATCAAAATTAAACCAATTAATCCAAATAAGTTAAAAAGGACAGTCGAGAAAAGACTGCCCACGGTGGGAAAAACCTGGTTAATACCCTGATCGCCCAATTGATATTCTTGGCCGATGTTAAAGGCTAATTTTTCCACAATCATATCCTAGCAAAAATTAGCTTGGATGTAAATCTAATTTGAGAATTGGTAGTTAACCAGGTAGAATGAAAAAGAAATGGGGCCAGAAATAGTTCAAGCTGAGCAAATACCAGCTAATCCTCCTTCTTCTTTGCCT
>JALUUX010000090.1 GCA_027021145.1 Candidatus Shapirobacteria bacterium | reverse complement strand
CTCTCATCAGCCCTAGAACAAATAACAGTCATTGAAAAATTTGAGACGAAAAAACTTCCTTCATTCTCCGTGTTCAATTAATTAATTATTGAACATTGAGGCCATAAAGTCGCGCTAGCTTCTTCCCATAAAGTAGGCCAACTTTGTGATTTTCTAAGATGGGAAAGCCCGTGCGCTCGATTTCTTCCCGAAGAAGCCTTTCTGAAAGAGTAACAACCCGCTGAATAGAAGAAACCACTATTAAACTATTAACTTTTAACTCAACTATTAACTATTAACTATTCACTATTGACTCTTAACTAAATCACAGTCCAGGGGGGAGGATTCGAACCTCCGCAGGGACAAGCCCGGCGGTTTTACAGACCGCTCCGTTTGACCACTCCGGCACCCCTGGTAGTTTGTTTTGTATTATAATAGGAAAGCGATGCAAAGGCAAAATATTTACATTGGGGTAGCCTGGCCTTATGTTAATGGCGATATTCATGTGGGTCATCTGGCCGGCTATCTCCTCCCAGCCGACATTTTTGCCCGGTTTCATCGATATATTGACAACAATGTCTTAATGGTTTCTGGCTCCGACTGTCACGGAACTCCGATTACCGTCGAAGCCGAGAAACGAAACAAATCCCCTCAAGAAATTGTTAATCTTTACCACCCAAAATTCAAAAAATTATTTAATCTTTATGGAATTTCTTTTGATCTCTATACCAAAACGACAACAGAAAACCATAAAAAGGTGGTTCAAGATATCTTCATCCGCTTAGCTAAAAAACGACTAATTTTCAAGAAAAAATCAAAACAATTTTTCTCGCCCCAGGAAAATCGATTTTTGCCCGATCGCTATGTTGAGGGCACTTGTCCTTACTGCGGCGCCTCGGATGCTCGAGGCGACCAATGCGATCAGTGTGGTCGAGTGCTTAACCCAGAAGAACTAATTAACCCCAAAAGCAGGTTAACTAATTCACCGGTAGAACTAAAAGAAACAGAGCACTACTACTTTGATCTTCCCAAACTAAAAGGTTTTCTTAAAAATTATGTCGCTAAAGTTGGGCCCAGCTGGCGTCATTGGGTTTACCAAGAAACTCTGGGTTGGCTCAGACGGGGCCTTGAACCAAGATGCATTACCAGAGATTTAGATTGGGGCATTCCCATCCCCATCGAGCAATTACCTCGGGATTTAAAAATCAAACACGCTGAGAATAAGCGGATCTATGTCTGGTTTGAAGCAGTTATCGGTTATCTTTCGGCCTCAATCGAATGGGCTAAGAACACTGGCCGCTGGCAGGATTTTTGGTACCAGTCTAAAGCAAGACATTACTATTTTATGGGCAAAGACAACCTTGTTTTTCACACTCTTTTTTGGCCGGCTCAACTCTATGGAGCTTACGGAAAGCAAATTCACTTACCGGATTTTCCCGTCATTAATCACTTCCTTGATTTGGAAGGCCAAGCTTTTTCTAAAAGCCGAGGCATTACCGTTGACTCTTACTATATTGGCGAGAAATACGGCGTCGATCCGGTCCGATTCTATCTCACCTGGATTATGCCTGAAGAAGCTGACGCCAGTTTCTCCTGGTCTGGCTTTATTGAAACTAATAACAATGTCCTTATTGCTACTTTTGGCAACTTTCTCAATCGGGTTCTAAAACTCTCCCAAGAGCTTAATGATTTCTCTGCCGAAGATTTAAAAGAAACCACTATCAAATCAATCGAAAATCAGGTGGATCAGGCTTTTCAATTCCTAAGTCGCTGTCAATTTAAAAATTATGCTCAAGCTTTAGTTGGTTTGGCTGATTGGGGCAATAAATATCTTAACCAAACCACCCCCTGGACTGAAGAGCGAAACTCAAGTCAGTTTAAGAAGATTATGACTAACGCTCTTTTAGTGGTTTTAGCCATTAATTTAGCAGCCGAACCCTTGATTCCTAAAAGCAACCAAAAACTTTCTCAGATGCTGGGAATCAAAATCGATCACTGGCCCAAAAAGGGGGTGGGGAAGTATTTGACTGACTTCTTATCCCAAATCAAAATCACCAATCCGACCCCACTCTTCACTAAAATCGACCCCAATCTCGCCAGCAAAGAGAAGGCTAAACTTAATTCCTAAAAAGAGAGCGTCATCAATCAAGACGGCCGGTCAAATTAACAGCCTCGATTACACCCTCTTTCAGAATCAACCTATTGATCTTAATCAGGACAATCAAATCAACTCACAGGATCTAAAACTACTCCTAATTCACTTCCATCAAAACTCGACAGTCATTGACAATAACTAAGTTTTATGATTTGATTAAAGAGAGATGTTGACCCAACAAGATTTGAAACAAATTGGTCAACTTATCGACCAAAAATTAGAAGAAAAATTAGAGCAAAAGCTAGAAGAAAAATTAGAGCAAAAGCTAGAAGAAAAGCTAGAGCAAAAATTTAATGAAAAATTAAAATATCTCCCAAGTAAAGATGAGTTCTACGAGGCAATGGATAAAATCATGGGTGAATTGCAAAAAATTCGGGATGAGCACGCAATTCAGTCCTATCGTGTTTCTGACCACGAAGAGCGAATTACCAGGCTTGAGGAAGCTGTTTTTAAAACTCCATCCCAGTAGGCGATTTTGGCAACTTGAGCCACTATTTATCTGTTTGCTATAATCCTTACCAATGATTGCTTCAAAAAGAGGGGTTAAGGAAAAAATCAGGCTAATTACCAGAAATACTGAAGAAGTTTTAACCCTTGACGATCTTCACCGCCTAATCACCTCAGGAACCAAATTGCGCCATTATATTGGTTTTGAGATCTCAGGCAAGGTTCATCTTGGCCAGGGACTACTTTGTATGGGTAAAATTGCCGATTTTCTCGAGGCTGGAGTAGAATGCCACATTTTTCTAGCCGACTGGCATACTTATATCAATGAAAAACTAGGTGCTGACTGGGACAAGATCAAGAAAGTCGCTCTTGGCTATTTCAAAGAAGCTCTCATCGCGGGATTGAAGTGTTTCGGAGTCAAATCAGGAAATGTTCACTTTATTTTGGCCAGCGACCTTTATAAAGACCCGATTCAATGGCAGAACTTAATGGAAGTTTCTCGACACACTACCCTCTCGAGAGTAAAACGGTCGATTACTATTACTGGCAGAAGAGAGGGTGAACACCTCAGCTTTGCCCAATTAATTTATCCCCCTCTTCAAGTTGCTGATATTTTTACCCTTCAAGCTAACATTGTCCAGGCTGGCATTGATCAAAGAAAGGCTCATGTTATCGCCCGGCAAGTAGCGAAAAAGCTAAAAATTACTCCTCTTAGAAATAAAAACGGGGAAAAAATTGCCCCAATAGCCATCCATAATAATTTCCTCCTTGGCTTAAGCAAACCCGCGGTTTGGCCCATCGAGCAAGAAGAAATGGATAAAGATCTTTTTGCCACCGCCTTTAAAATGAGTAAATCTAAACCTGATTCAGCCATCTTCATTCACGATTCTCCCGAAGAGATTCGCCACAAAATCCAAAAAGCTTTTTGTCCCCCCGACAATGTCGATTACAACCCAATTATCAACTGGGTAAAGTATTTAATCTTTTGGGGAGAAGAAGAGGGGGAGTTAAAAGTGGTCCGCCCCGCCAAATTCGGTGGCACCAAGGTGTATCAATCTATCAATAAATTAATACAAGATTATCAAGAAGGACAACTTCATCCTCTTGATTTAAAAAATGCCGTAGCTGATTGGTTAATTGCTAAATTAGAGCCAGCCCGAAAACACTTTCAGTCGGGCCGCGCCCAAGAAGGGTTGAGATTTCTAGAATCCATCCTTAATCATTCAGATTAGCAGCCTAAAATTAGCGATGCTGAAAGCAAAGATCAAAGAATATTGGCTGCCCCTAGCGATACTTATCATTTGGGAACTAATTCTTCTTCTAACTCGCTCTTCTTGGACCAACTTCTTCTTACTTCCTTTGGGAGCCATTCTAGGCTATTTTCTTTTAACCCTATCCTGGTTCTCTTTTAAGCCTATCGTCAAAAAAAGATTGCCCCTGATTCTTTTACCTCTCACCATTTTTATTTTGACCTCCACTGCTGGAATTTTTGGCAAGGCGCTAATTATTTTTCTTAATCTAAAAATTATTCTTGACAATTTAATCTCTAAGGAAAATAATCAGTTTAAAGCTGAGTTATAAGTTCCTACTATCAAGGCCATGAATAAAATCAAGGTTGACGAAAATCTCTGCATCGGCTGCGGCGCTTGCACGGCAATTGCCCCCCAAACCTTTCAGCTTAACCCCGATAAAGGTAAAGCTGAGGTCATTAATCAACCAGAGAAGGTAGATGAAACAATTAAAATGGCAATTAACTCCTGTCCTGTTGGCGCAATCAAAGCTCAATGAAAAAAGAATTTTTAAACACCTTCAAAACATTTTTTACGGCTACAAAAATATTTTTTATCACCATTTTTGTATTTTTTATTGCAACACTAGTAATTATTGTCAAAAATCAATTTAATCAGAAAAAAAATTATCCCACCAAACCGATTAGTAAAATAACAGCGGTTAGTTTTTTGCCTCCCCGTCAAAAGAGGGTTCGGGTACAATTATTTGTCATGAGCTTCTGTCCTTATGCCAATCAAGTAGAAACGAGTCTGGCTTTAGTCTACCCCCTCTTGAAGGACTATCTCGATTTCGAGCCCCATTACATTATCGAGAAGCAAAATCAAGCTATTGTGGAGGCTCTTTGTCAGGAAAAAATTTATGATGAAGAGCGTTGTCGTCGCTATATCAATCAAGGCTACTTTCCCAATCTTGAGGCCTGTCGACAAAGATTCTATCCTAATCTCCAAGTTTGTTTAGCCAAAGAGTCAGTTGATTGTCTAGTAACACCAGCCAAAAGCTATTACTGTAGTCAGCACGGCAGGGGAGAGCTAAATCAGGATATTAGGGAAACTTGCGCTTGGGAACTGGCCCAAGATAAGGAAAAATGGTGGGAGTTTATCGGTCAAATCAATCGTCATTGCTCAGCTGACAATATTGACTCCTGTTGGCAAAATCAGGCCCAAGCCCTTGGCCTAGATCAAGAGGCGATCCAAAATTGTTTCAATCGAAAAGCAATTAAGATTGCCGAAGAAAACTTTCGTTTAAGTCAGCGACTCAATATCACCGCCTCTCCAACTTTAATTATTAATGACCAAATCTACCCTCCGACGACCAAAGAGAAAGTAAAAATTGGCGATCAAGTTTTTGAGGTTTCAGAACTCTATAGTCCAGAAGCAATCAAAACAGCTATTTGTCTTGGCCTAGAATCAAAACCAACTGCCTGTCAAACTAAGTTAACTCGCCAAACTGAGACTAATACTGGTTCTTGTCGCTAATAAACAATGCCCAAGACGAAACTCAAATTGAATGCGAAACAATTGCGCCAACGAGGACCTCGGCCAGGAGAGCTTGATCAAATCAAGCGACTCCCTATTAGCATTATTTTGGATAACATCCAAGACACTTTTAACATTGGTTCTTTTTTTCGCTTGGCCGAAGCCATCGCGGCAGAAAAACTCTATCTCTGTGGCGACACTGTCAGCCCGCCCAATATTAAAATTCACCGAGCCTCAGTTGGTACCTGGCGCTGGCTTCCGTGGGAATACCATCGATCACCAATCAAGCTAATTAAAGAGCTTAAGAAAAAAGGCTATCTCGTTGTTGCCGCTGAACAAGCTAAGAAAAGCATTCCTTACACCAAGTTAAAATTAAAAACCCCGGTAGCTCTTGTCGTTGGTCATGAAAGTAATGGAATCTCTAAGGAGGTCCTGGCCATAGTAGATCAAATAATTGAACTCCCTCTTTTAGGAATAAATCGTTCTCTCAATGTTCTTGTGGCTGCTTCAGTCATCCTTTATCACTGGCTCGAGCAGTTAGGAATCACCAGAGTTAAGGAAAAAACCAACTCTGCATAAGTTCAGAAACATTTTGGACTCTTTCAGAAAAGAATTAGCCCCATTATCAGAAGATGGATTGGAGGTAAAAACATGACTTACATTTGTACGAAAACGAGATTTATCTTTCGGGGTTTTCGG